>JANMIX010000781.1:0-3075 GCA_031376015.1 Acidimicrobiia bacterium
GGAAGCGGAACGTGGATCCCTCCCCCACCACCGACTCGGCGCTGAGGCGTCCGCCGTGGGCCTCGACCAGCCCCCGGCTGATCCAGAGGCCGAGGCCGGTACCGGTGGGCCTGCCCAGGTCGCGGCGGAAGAACTTCTTGAACACCTTGGCCAGATCGCCGTGAGGGATGCCTTCGCCAATGTCGCTCACCTGGACGGTGATCAGGTCGTCGGTGGCCGACCCGGTGATGGTCATGCCCGTGGGGCTGGCGTACTTGGCGGCGTTCTCCACCAGGTTGGTGAGGACCTGTTCCATCTTGTCGGGGTCGGCGAGCACCTTGGGGAAGTCGGCGCTGAACTTCAGCGCGCACTCCAAGTCGGGGTAGGACACCGCCAACTTGGTGATGACGGTGGCGGCCAGTTCTTCGATGTCGACCCGCTGGCGTCGCAACACGAGCCGACCGGTCTCCAACCGGCTGATGTCGAGCAACTCCGTGATGAGACGCGTCACCCGGTCGGCATCGTGATGGACCTGCTCGAGCATCATCTTCTTCTGGTCGTCCTTGAGACGGTCCCATCGGTTGAGCATGAGGGCCGTGTACCCCTTCACCGAGGTGAGCGGGCTGCGCAGCTCATGGCTGACGGTGGACACGACCTCGCTACCGGTGGGTTCCTCCCCCACTCGGCGGCGCGGTCCGCGAATGGCGAGCGTGGCACCGCGTACCGAACCGTCCTCGGCCCGCTGATAGCGGCCGGTCACACGGGCCCGCACCTCGCCACGGGCACTGGTGATGGTGACCTCGTGTTCGGGGATGCCGACGGTGCCGGCCAGGGCGGCGGAGCGGTGCCAGCCCTCGACCAGCAGCGGCGTGCCGTCGAGCGCCCGCGGTGCGAAGACCGAAGAGATCGTCGCACCCACCATGTCGTCGAGGGGACGGCCGGCCAGCCCGGCCGCCGCGGTGTTGGCCGCCACGATCACCATGCGATCATCCAGGCGCACCAGCGGGTCGGGGGATTCCTCCAGCGCCGAGTCGGTCATCCGGGGCGACCCTCGCGTCGTTGGCGAGCGACCTCAAAGGCCAGAACCGAGCCGGCCACCGCGGCGTTCAGCGACTCCGTGGTGCCCTGCATGGGGATGGACACCCACCCGTCGAGGGCAGCGGCCACGCCATCGGGGACGCCGTGCGACTCACTTCCCACGACCAGGGCGAGCCGGCCGGTCAGGTCGCACCGGTCATAGGGCGTGCCGCGTTGCGCGCCGGCACCGATCAGCCGGTACCCAAGACTGGTCAAGCCGTCGAGCAACTTGCCCACCTCCCTGTCCACGTCGATGTGGATTCCGAGCACCGATCCGGCAGACGCCCGCACACACTTGGGTGAGAACGGATCGACCGAGCCCGCCAGGAAGCGTACCGAAGTGAAGCCCGCAGCCTCGGCACTTCGGATCAGCGTGCCCGCGTTGCCCGGATCGGCCACACCGGCGAGCACCAGGATCGGCCCGTCCCCCGGCGCCGGTCCCGGCAGGGCGGCACGCGCCACGATCGCCGCCATCGCCGGGGCCGTGGCCACGTCCAACGCGCCGGCGAACACCCCGGCCCGCACGCGAAAGGTGGCCTCCGGAGCGTTCGCAGGCGCGTCGATGCCCTCCTCGATGAACAGGGCTTCGAGCGGGATGCCTCGACCGAGGGCGTCGGCCACGAGCGTGGGGCCCTCGAGGACCAACGCCTCCTCGGCATCCCGATCGGTCCGGCGGTGCGCAAGACGGCGCAACCGCTGGACCTTCGGATTCCGTGCCGCGAGCGGCTCGGGGTGAGGTGTCAGCTGACCGGCGCGGCCTGCGACGCAGCGACCAGAGCGGCGAAGGCCGCCGGGTCGGTGACCGCCAGGTCGGCGAGCACCTTGCGGTCGACCTCGATGCCTGCGTTGTGCAGCCCCGCGATGAAGCGGCTGTAGGAAACGCCGTTCAGCCGGCAGGCAGCGTTGATGCGCTGGATCCACAGCTTGCGCATCTCGCCCTTGCGGGCCCGACGGTCCCGGTAGGCGTACTGCAGCGAGTGCATGACCTGCTCGTTGGCGGCCCGGTACGAACGGGACTTGTTCCCGTAGTAGCCCTTGGCCCGTTCCAGGATTACCCGGCGCTTCTTCTTGGCGTGAACGGCGCGCTTGACCCGTGCCATCTCGTGTTCTCCTTACGATCTCTAACTAGGGGTGGGTGCGGTGGCTCAGATACCGAGCATGCGCTCGATACGGGCGCGGTCGCCGGCGACCACCACCGCTTCAAGACCGAGGCTGCGCTTGCGCTTCGAGGACTTCTTTTCGAGGATGTGGTTCTTGAAGGCCTTGCGGCGCATGATCTTGCCGGTACCGGTCAGCTTGAACCGCTTGGCCGATCCCTTGTGGGTCTTCATCTTGGGCATGGAGGTCTCCGTCGTCGTGCGGGCGGCGGGTGGATAGGAACTGGGTTCAGGAGTCGGACGGAATGTCCTCGACCAGAGCGTCGGCGGCCTCGACGTTGTCGTCGGTGCCACCGTTGTCGGAATCGTGCCGATCGACCTCGGCGGAGTCGGTGTCGGCGTCGGTGGCGGTCGTGACGGCGTCACTGCCACCGCGGTCACTGCGGAGGGTCTCGAGTTGCGTCAAAGGCGTGGCGTCGGATGCCGACTCGTCGTGGTTGCTCGACGTGCCAGCCGTGGCGTCGACCGCCACGGATCCGTCGCCGCTGGCCGCCTTCTGCTGTGCTTCCCAGGCCGCCTTGGCCTTCTTGTCCGGCGCCAGCACCATGATCATGTTGCGCCCGTCGAGCTTGGGCATCGCTTCGATCTTGGCGATGTGCACCACACGGTCGGCGACCTGATCCAGGATGCGCCGGCCGAGTTCGGGATGCTGCGTCTCGCGACCTCGGAACATGATGGTCACCTTGACCTTGTGACCCTCACCGAGGAACTTCTCGACCTTCTTGGTTTTCGTGTCGAAATCGCCGGCACCGATCTTGGGGCGGTACTTCATCTCCTTGATGGAGATGTTGCTGGTCTTGCGCCGGGATTCCTTGGCCTGTTGGGCAGCTTCGTACTTCCACTTGCCGTAGTCCATGATCCG
>JANMIX010000831.1:0-2822 GCA_031376015.1 Acidimicrobiia bacterium
GTCATCTCGGCGGACTGCCATGCCGGCGCAGGGATCCAGGCCTACAAGCCGTACCTCGAGTCGCGCTACCACGACGACTTCGATGCGTGGGCCGCCGAGTTCGTGAACCCCTTCGACGACATCAAGGGCGACGGCGCCTCCCGCAACTGGGACTCGAGCCGGCGGCTGCGCGAGATGGAGGCCGACGGCGTGGTGGCCGAGGTCGTCTTCCCGAACACGATCCCACCCTTCTTCCCCAAGGTCTCGTTGATCCACCAGCCGCCGGGTGCCGGCGCCGGTGACCTCGAGCGCCGCTGGGCCGGCCTGCGGGCCCACAACCGCTGGCTGGCCGACTTCTGCGGGGATGCGCCCGGGCGGCGCGCCGGGATCTGCCAGATCATGCTGCACGACGTCGAAGGATCCGTCGAGGAGATTCGCTGGGCCGCCGAGCACGGGCTGACCGGCGGGGTGCTGTTGCCGGGAGCCCCTCCGGGAAGCGGTGTCCCCCCGCTCTACGGCCCCGAGTACGAGCCGATCTGGTCGGTCTGCGAAGACGTCGGGCTGCCGATCAACCACCACAGCGGCAGCGCGGCTCCTGACTTCGGCGACTACGCCGTTGCCAACACGATGTTCCTGCTCGAGGTCACCTGGTGGGCGCACCGCACGCTGTGGCATCTCATCTTCGCCGGGGTGATGGAACGCCATCCCAACCTGCACTTCGTGTTCACCGAGCAAGGCACGGCGTGGTTGCCCGAGGAACTGACCCGCCTCGACTACTACCACGGCCGCCTCAGCGGCACCGGGGGTGCTGCCGGTTCACAGGAGGCCGTCTTCGGCGCCGCGGGACCGAAGCTGTCGTTGTCACCTTCGCAATACTGGGCGCGGCAATGCCACGTCGGTTCCAGCTTCATCCGCCGCCCCGAGGTCGAACTGCGCCACCGCGTTGGCATCGACAAGATCATGTGGGGCAGTGACTTCCCCCACCTCGAGGGGTGCTGGCCGTTCTCCCGTCAACACCTGCGTATGGCGTTCGCCGGCGTCCCCGAGGACGAGGTGCGGGCGATGGTGGGCGAGAACGCGGCAGGTGTCTACGGGTTCGATCTGGACGTCCTGGCCCCGCTGGCCGCCAAGTTCGGCCCGTCGCCGGCGGAGGTGGCCGAACCGCTTCCCGCGGCCGACATCCCCGACGCAGCATTGCGCTGCCCGGCCTTCGCCTCCGCCCGATTCCTGGGCACCTGAATCCACCGAGAGGAAGTTCCATGGCCATCACCCGCTATGCCGCACGGCCCGTCGAGGCCCGCGAGGACCGTGAGGTCACGGCCACCAAGATCGGTGCCTGGTCGAACTCGCTGACCGCCACGTTCCTCACTGATCCCGAGGCGGTCGCATCCGTGCTCCCGTCGCCGCTGGAGGCACCGGCGCAGCCGCTGGTCAAGGTCGGGATCTCGAGGGTCGATCTCGGCGGTGGCTACCCGCCCATCGGCGCCGGCACGTTCGCAGTGGCCGCCCGCCACAACGGGGTCGAGGGCTTCTACCCGCTCCTCATGCCCATGACCACCGAGCAGGCGGTGACCGGCGGGCGCGAGACGTTCGGCGAGCCCAAGAAGTTGGCGGAGATGACGTTGGACGTCACCGGCGACTCGGTGCAGGCCACGGTGCGCCGGCTGGGCACGACCATCATCGAGATCAACGGAACCCTCGGTGCGGTGCTCGACACCCCCCCGGAAGAGGAGCGGCTCGACTTCTACTTCAAGTTCCTCCGCTCGCCTGATGGATCGGGCCTCGACGACGACCCCTGGCTGGTCCACTGCTCGCGAGCAACCGAGACCCGTTCCCACAGGGCCGTGCTCGGCACGCTCGAACTGCGCGACTCCCGCTTCGACCCGGTGGCTGATTTCCCGGTCGTAGGCGACGTCACCATCACGCTGTCCGAACGCCGCACCCAGCAGAGTGGCCGCCTGGTCGAGCGCGTTCCGGCGGCGTCGGTGCTCCCCTTCGTGCACCAGCGTTACGACGACCTCAGCCCCGCCGGCGCCCGACGCTGATGGAGCAGTTCGCAGGAAGGGTCGCGGTCGTCACCGGCGGCGGAGGCGGCATCGGCCGGGCGCTCGGGGACCGCCTCGCCCAGGAGGGCATGAAAGTCGTCCTCGCCGACCTGAAGGGCGACGCGCTCGATGACGCGGTGAGCGATCTGCGCCAGCAGGGGCACGAGGTCACCGGGGTGGTCACCGACGTGACCGACTTCGACTCGGTGCAGCAGTTGTGCGACGCCGCCTACGACACCTACGGGGCGGTCCACGTGCTGTGCAACAACGCCGGGGTGGGCGCGGGGGCCGAGGGGAAGATGTGGGAGCACACGCTGAACGACTGGGGGTGGGGCTTCGCCGTCAACGTGTGGGGTGTGATCCACGGCATCAAGGCCTTCGTGCCCCGCATGCTCGCCGGTGGCCAGGAGGGCCATGTCGTCAACACGTCCTCGGGCAACGGCGGCATCGCACCGCTGCGCAACACCGCGATCTACGCCACCACCAAAGCCGCCGTCACCACCGTGACCGAGGTGCTCTACGGCCAGTTGCGTGAGGTTGGCAGCCAGATCGGCGTGTCGGTGCTGTTCCCGGGGCCGAAGGTGCTCAAGACGGGGCTGTTGGAGTCCTCCAAGCACCGTCCGGCCCAGTGGGCCAACGACACGCCCCGCAAGACCCCCTACACCACCATCGAATCCTTCGAGGCCATGATGCGGGCCGCGGGGATCGAGCCCACCTACACGCCCGTCGAAGCGGTGGCCGAGGAAGCCCTCAACGGCATCCGCGAGAACCGCTTCTGGATCCTGCCCGCCAGCGAAC
>JANMIX010000007.1:0-8026 GCA_031376015.1 Acidimicrobiia bacterium
GCGTGCCGCCGCCCGCGGCACCGGTGAGACCCGATGACGTTCTTGACCACCCGTTCCCGGAGGAACCGATGAATCGACGTGCATTCGCATCGATGGCCGTGCTCTGCAGCCTGTTGTTGGTCGCGGCAGCCTGCGGCCAGAAGGCAGGTGTCGCCCAGGTATCCGCCGGCGGCAACGGGGCGCAAGGCGCGATCGGCGACTTCGGCGGCGGTACTGGCGATCTGGGAGGCGGTGCCACCGGTGGGGGCGCGACGGGCGGCGGTGCCACGGGCGGCGGTGCGACTGGCGGTGCGACGGGCGGCGGTGCGACGGGCGGCGGCGCGACGGGTGGTGGCGCGACGGGCGGTGGCGCGACGGGTGGTGGCGCGACGGGTGGTGGCGCCACGGGTGGTGGCGCGACGGGCGGCGGTGCGACGGGTGGTGGCGGCGCTGGCACCCGCACCGGCATCAGCGCCGACACGATCCTGATCGGCATCCACGCCCCGGTGACGGGTGCGGCACCGTTCCCGGCGAGCTCTTTCAACACCGGCAAGGACATCTACTTCCAGTTCGTGGGCAAGACGGTGGCCGGCCGCCAAGTCAAGGTGGTCTTCAAGGACGACCAGTTCGACCCTCGCACGGCGGTGGCGGTGTGCAAGGACATGGTGGAGAACTCCAAGGTGTTCCTGCTCGTCGGTGGCGGCGGGGCCGACCAGATCACGGCCTGTGCCCAGTACGCCGCCACCCAGGGCGTGCCCTACCTGTCTGCTGGCGTGAACGAGGAGGGCCTGTCGAACCTGTCCAACTACTTCGCCCTCTCCGCCACGTACGCGCAGCAGTCGCCGCTGCTGGCCCAGATGGTGCAGAAGCAGTTCGCCGGCAAGAAGCTGGCCATCCTGGCGGCCGACTCCCAACCCTTCGACGACGCCTTCAACAGCATGAACGCCTCGGCCAGTCAGCTGGGCCTGCCGGTGGTGTACTCCAGCCGGATCCCCAAGAGCGCCAGCCAGTCCCAGGCGCTGTCGATCGCCACCACGCTCAGCCAGAAGGGTGCGCAGGTCGTCTACATCATCTCGGCGCCCACCACGTTCCTCAACATCGCGGCGGCCGGCAACGGGCAGGCCTACAAGCCCATCTATATCGGGCCCGGCATCTCCTCCGGTCTGAACCTCGTCTCGAACGTGGGCTGCGGCGCGGCCAACTCCGTCGACCGGGCCCGGTTCTTCTCGCCCTTCCCCGAACTCGACGTGATCGACAAGCTCGATCCGAACTACACCCCCGCCTACAAGAAGTACGGCGGCGCCAACCCCGATGACATCGGCATCGCACTGTGGGGCCTGGAGAAGCTGCTGGTGCAGATGTTCAAAGCGGCTGGGCCCAACATGAGCCGGCAGAGCCTCATGGCCCTGCTGCAGGGCGGGCAGACCTTCACCACCGGCGTATACCCACCGGTGCGCTTCGGGCCGAGCAACCACTTCGGTGGCGGCAGGGTGCACCTGCTCGAGGCCCATTGCGAGGACCCGCCCGGCAAGTACCACACCATCGGCCAGTTCCTCTCAGGCTTCTAGTGGTTCTCGGCTTCGCGCTCCAGGAGCTGTCGAACGCGCTCGTGATCGGCATCATCACGGGCGCCATCTACAGCCTCATCGCGCTCGGCGTCGTGCTCGTCTACAAAGCCAGCGGTGTGTTCAACTTCGCCCAGGGGGAGTTCGGCACCATCGCCGTGTACGCCCTGTTCATCTGGACCGACTCGTTCGGTCTGCCCTACTTCCTCGGCATCATCGTGGCGCTGGCGGCCTCGGTGGCCATGGGCTTGCTCACCGAACGCCTCGTGATCCGCCCGCTGTTCGACGCGCCCCGGGTGACGCTGCTGGTGGCCACCGCCGGGGTGGCCCTGCTGGCCATCGGCGTGGAGTTCTGGCGCTCCGGCGACGTGCAGCAGCGCGTGCTGAAGCCCATCTCCGGAGAGCTCACGCGGGTGTCGGTACTCGGGATCAAGATCTCCGATCAGCGCCTCATCACCCTGGTGGCGTTGGGGTTGGTGGCCGCCCTCCTGGTGGCGTTCTTCCGCTCCCCCTGGGGTCTGGCGGTGCTCGCCGCGTCACAGGAGTCCACCGCCGCCGAACTGGTGGGCATCTCGGTGCGGCGGGTGTCGAGCCTGACCTGGGGCCTGGCCGCCTTCCTGGGCGGGGTCGCTGGCGTCATGGCCGGGCCGATCTCGCAGTTCCAACCAGGGTTTCTCACCAGCGGCGGCAGCGGGGCGCTCATCCCGGGCTTCACCGCCGCGGTGGTGGGGGGTATGACCAGCCTCCCCGGCGCCGTCGCCGGCGGGCTCATCATCGGCGTGGCCGAGGCGCTGGGCGGTCTGTCGACGTTCGAGGCGATCCCCGGGGCCCGTGCCCTGTCGGTGTTCGTGTTCCTGCTGCTGGTGCTGATGGTCCGACCCCAGGGCCTGTTCGGAGGGAAGTCGTGACCGAGATCCTCACCCCCGCCCTGGCCCCAGGGTTCCGGCCCACCACCGCCGGATGGGCGGCCCGTGGCGCGGTCATGACGCTGCTGGTGTGGGCGGTGCTCTGCTATCCGGCCAATTTCCTCTCCCCGTTCTCGGCCTCCGGCTCTGATGCCAACGCCTTGGCGGAAGCGGCAGTGTTCGCCGTCATCGGCCTGTCGCTCAACGTGCTGCTCGGCTACGCCGGCCAGATCTCGCTCGGCCACCAGGCCTTCGTGGGGATGGGGGCGTTCACGTCGGCCTACGTGGTCACACAGATGGGCCAGGAGTTCTACGCCGGGCTGGTCCTGGCCGCCGTCATCGGTGGCCTCCAGGCGCTGCTGCTGGGCCTGGTGGCCCTGCGGGTGAGCGGCCTCTACTTCTCCCTCATCACGCTCTCCTACGGTGTGATGGCCCAGGAGTGCCTCTTCTCGATCAAGGAACTCACCGGCGGCACGGCCGGGCAGGCCGCGCCCCGGCCCTCCGGCTTCGAGAGCGACCACGCGTACTACTACATCTGCCTGGCGGGCCTTGCGCTGGTGATCTATCTGGACTGGCGTCTCGTGCGTTCCAAAGGCGGCAGGGCGCTGCTGGCCCTGCGCGAGAACCCTCGCGTGGCTGCCAGTTTCGGCATCAACGTCCGGGCCGCGACCCTGCTGGCCTTCGTTGTGTCTGGGGTGTTCGCCGGGATCGGGGGCTCCCTTCTGGCCCATCGAGACCTGGCGGTGAGCGCCACCCCCTTCCAGTTCCGCCTCGCCCTCGTCTTCGTGATCATGACCGTGGTCGGGGGCCTGCGGAACCGGATGGGGGTCGTGGTCGGCTCCGCCTTCTTCTCGCTGCTCGGCAGCGGCAAGTTGCTGGCCGCGCTGCATCTCGAAGGCGCACTGGAGACCATCGACATCACCCCCGAGATCGCGCCCCTCGTGATCGGGCCCCTGCTGCTCATTGTCACCCTGACGATGTATCCCGGTGGCCTCGGCCAGCAGCTCACTCCCGTCCGCGAATGGCTCCGCGGCAAGCGCTTCGACCGCAAGGCCGGGGCGGTCCGCGAGATCCAGATCACCGACGTGAGGGCCTGATGGCAGTTCTGGAGACCTTCGACCTCGGCATTCGCTTCGGGGGGGTGCAGGCACTCAACGACGTGAACATCAAGGTCGACGAGTGGGAGATCGTGGGCATCATCGGGCCCAACGGTGCGGGCAAGACCACGCTGTTCAACTGCATCTCGGGCTTCTACACGCCGACCTCGGGCCGGGTCCGGCACCGCGGTGTCGACATCACCGAACTCCCGGTGCACGCCCGTTCCGCCCGCGGGGTGGGCCGAACCTTTCAGAACGTCGGGCTGGTGAAGGGCTCCAACGCCATCGAGAACTTGCTGACCGCGCAGCATCTCTCCGCCGGCTACGACTACGGGGCCGGCATCTTCGGCTCGCCCGTCTCCCTCGCGGCCGAACACACACTGCGCACCCGGGCCATGGATCTGCTCGATCTGCTGGGTCTCGCCGATCTGGCCGAGCAACGGGTGGCCGACCTGCCCTACGGCATGCAGAAGCGCCTCGAGCTGGCCGCCGTGCTGGCCACCGATCCCGACGTGATGCTGCTGGACGAGCCCGGTTCCGGCCTGGGCCCGGAGGAGGCCGATCAGCTCGGCGACATCCTGTTGGAGCTACGCCACGAGTTCGGCGTGACGATCGTGATGATCGACCACCACGTGCCGTTGGTGACCCGCATCTCCGATCACGTCTACTGCCTCAACTTCGGCCAGCTACTCGTCGACGGACCGCCGGAGGTGGTGCGCAGCCACCCGGAGGTGGTCCGCGCCTATCTCGGCAGCGACGACGAGGACGACGATCTCGATTCGGTGGAGGCGGGCTGATGGCGCTGCTGGAGATCTCCGGGCTCGAGGTCGGCTACGGCTCGCTCGGGGTGTTGCGCGGCATCGACTTCGTGGTCGAGGAAGGCGAGACCTGTGTGCTCTTCGGCCTGAACGGGGCCGGTAAGACCACCACGGTGACGACCATCGCCGGTCTGCTCAAGCCCTGGAAGGGCTCGGTGCGCTTCGACGGCCAGGACATCGGCGGGAAGCCCACCGCCAAGCTGGTCGACATGGGTATCTCACTGTCGCCCGAGGGCCGGCGGATCTTCCCGCGGCTCACGGTGACCGAGAACCTCACCCTGGGTGCGTGGGTGCGGCGCAAGGACAGCGCCAGCCAGAAGCGCCAGCGCGAGCTCATCTACCACTACTTCCCTCGACTCTCCGAGCGGGAGACGCAGGTGGCGGGCACCCTGTCGGGCGGCGAGCAGCAGATGCTGGCCATCGGCCGGGCCCTCATGTCGTCGCCCCGGCTACTGCTGGTCGACGAGGCCAGCCTGGGCCTGTCGCCCACCGTGGCCAAGCTCGTGTTCAAGGCGATGAAGCAGGTGAACCTGGACGGGGTCACCGTGGTGCTGGTGGAGCAGAACGCCGGCGTGCTGCCCTACGCCGACCGAGCGCTCATCATGGAACAGGGCCGGCTTGTGTACACCGGCGTCGGCGAAGAGATCCGTAATGCGAACCTCCGGGAGACCTATCTCGGCGGCGAGGGAGGACACTGATGAAGTTCAACATCCCCAAGCTCGGTGGCCAGTTGGGTACCGGGTGCATCGTCGCCGGCTTCGTGCTCGTCTTCCTGGGCTGGAACGGCGCCGCCAGCGAGGATCGGGTGCCCTCGCAATTCCCGTATCTGATCTCGGGGGGTGTGGCCGGGCTCTGCCTGGTGGTGGTCGGCATCGGGGTGCTGATGATGCAGGCCCAACGGGCCGACCGCGCCGAATTGAAGGCCAGCCTGGATGCACTGCGAGACGCGATCGAACGCAACGGCGCGGGTGGGGCCGGCTCGACCCTTGGCGTCCTCCCCACCGGTGCGGTGCTCCCCGAAGGCGCAGTGGTCGCCGGAGCCGACAGCTTCCACCGACCGGAGTGCCATCTGGTGGAGGGCCGCAGTGGCCTGCCGGTGTTCCCCGGTGTGGACGAAGCCCTCGACGCCGGGCTCACTCCGTGCCGGGTGTGTGATCCCGTGGCTCGTCCTGTGGTGCCTGCCTCGGTGCAGGCCGAGGAGCCGTCGGCGCCTGCGCCCAATCGGGGCACACGGCCCGCGCCGGGACCGGGTGTCCGGCGGCGCCAGATCCGCCCCCGCGACGACTGATCTTCGCCCGGGCGCGGCTGACCGTCGCCCCCGCCGGAGCCGGTGCACAGGCCGCTACCCTGCCCTGGTCGATCCGGCCCTCGGCCGGGAGGAGGACCCAATGCCTGTAACCCGGCTGAATCACGCGGTGCTCTACGTGCGAGACGAGACGCGCAGCGCCGAGTTCTACAGAGACGTGCTGGGCTTTCGCGTCGTTTCGCAGTTCCCGGGGGCGGTGTTCCTGCAGGCCGAGGCCTCCACCAACGACCACGATCTGGGCATCTTCTCCGTCGGTGAGTCGGTGGGGCCCTCGGGGGCGGGGAAGACGAGCGTCGGCCTCTACCACCTGGCCTGGGAGGTCGACACACTCGAGGAGTTGGCCCGCATCCGCCAGCGGCTGGTCGAGGTCGGCGCGCTGGTGGGCGCGTCGGACCACGGCACCACAAAGGCGCTCTACGCCCACGATCCGGACGGTCTGGAATTCGAGGTGAGCTGGCTGGTGCCTCGAGCATTGCTCGACGAGGCGACCATCAAGGCGCGGGCAACCATCCGTCCGCTCGACCTCGACGCCGAACTGGCCCGCTATGGCGGGACCACACGTGGCGGGCTGGGCGTGTCCATACCCGGCGTGGCCTGAGCGTGGCGCTCGCCGTCGAGGTTCAGCTCGACGCGCCACTGGCCGCATCGGCCGCCCGGGCCCGGGAACTAGCCGCCACGGGGGTCGACGGCCTCTTCACCTTCGAGGGGCCGCATGACGTGTTCTTCCCGCTCGTGCTGGCCGCCGGCGCCACCGAGGTCGACCTCGCCACCAACGTGGCGATCGCGTTGCCCCGGAGCCCGATCCACCTTGCGCACGCTGCGTACGACCTGCAACAGCTCAGCGCGGGACGGTTCCGCTTGGGGCTCGGTTCACAGATCAAGCCCCAGATCGAAAAGCGCTACGGCTCGACCTGGACCCGGCCCGTGGCCCGCATGCGCGAGTGGGTGCTGGCCACCAAGGCGATCCTGGCCCGTTGGGAGGGCACCGGCCCGCTGGAGTTCCGCGGTGAGTTCACGACCCACACGCTCATGGGACCCGCCTTCGATCCCGGTCCCAACCCGTTCGGCCCGCCACCCGTGCTCGTGGGGGCGCTCGGTCCGCGCATGACGGCCATGGCCGCCGAGGTGGCCGACGGCGTGCTGGTCATGCCCTTCAACAGCGCCCGCCACCTGGCAGCCAGCACGCTGCCGAGCGTGCAACAGGGCCTGGACACCGGCAAGCGGACGCGGGCCGACATCGAGTTGGTGGCGGAGGTCATCGTGGCGGTGGGCCGTACCGATGAGCAGGTCGATCGAGCCCGCGACACGGTCCGGTGGCTGCTCGGGTTCTACGCGTCGACGCCCTCGTACGCGCCGGTGCTCGAAGCGGAAGGTTGGGGCGACATCCACGGTCGCTGTAACGCGCTGTCGAAGCAGGGGAAGTGGGCCGACATGGCCGGGCTGATCTCCGACGACATGGTGGCCACCATCGGCGTGGCCGGCACGCCCGCCGAATGCGCTCGGGCAATCGTGGACCGCTTCGGCACCTTTGCCGACCGGGTGTGCTGTTACTTCCCCGGCTACGAGCCCGGCGACGAGGTGCTCGCCGGCCTGGTCGCCGCCATCAAGGCCGGGTGACGCCGGGCGCACCGTCGGGGCCGAGGCGGGCGAAACGCGCCGGGCGCCGCTGCAGGAACGACTGGACGCCCTCGCCGAAGTCGGGGCGGGAGAAGCTGGCCGTCATGAGGTTGAAGGCTTCGCGCTCGGCGGCACCGAGGCCGGCGTGGAGCTGCTGGTAGACCTGCCGCTTCATCACGGCCATCGAGGCGGGCGAGCAACGTTCGGCCAGTTCAACTGCATAGGCCCGAACGGTGGCGGCCAGTTCGGCGCCGGGAACCGACCGGTTGACGAGCCCGAGTCGTAATGCCTCGGCGCCGCCGATCTTGCGCGACGACCACAACAGATCGAGGGCGGCCGACGGCCCGATGAGGCGCGGCGCCAGCCAGCTGGCTCCCCACTCGGCGATGAGACCCCGTTGGGAGAAGGCGAAGGTGAGCACGGCTTCCTCGGCCATGAACCGCAGATCACAGGAGAGCGCGATGGGCACCGCCATACCGGCCACGGGCCCGTTGATGGCGGCGATGATCGGTTTGGGCACCGACAGCAGGTACGTGTACTCGCCGCGGAAATCCTCACCCCACGACTCCTCACCTCCCGTCACGAACATCTCGGGGGGGATGGGGTCCTGGCCCCAGGCCCCGCCGCCCTCCCCGGCGATTGCGGAGAGGTCCTTGAGGTCGGCACCGGCACAGAAGCCCCGGCCCGCACCGGTGAGGACGATCACCACGACCGCCGGATCGGCCGCCGCCTGCATCAC
>JANMIX010000335.1:0-1646 GCA_031376015.1 Acidimicrobiia bacterium
ATGCGCTCCTGGGCCAGGGCCATCTCGCCCAGCACGTAGAGGAAGGCCTGGCTGCACCCGATGGCGTAGCAGGCGATCAGGACGCCCTCGATGAGTTGATGGGGGTCGAGCTCCATGAGGAGGCGGTCCTTGTAGGTGCCCGGCTCGGACTCGTCACCGTTGACCACCAGGTAGCGCGGGAACACCCCTGGAGGACAGAAGCCCCACTTGACCCCGGCCGGGAAGCCGGCGCCGCCGCGGCCCAGCAGGCTGGCGGTCTTGACCTCCTCGACCACCTGGCCGGGCGCCTTGGCCATGGCGGCGCGCAGACCCTCGTAGCCACCGGTGGCCTCGTACTGCTCGAGGGTCCAGGACCGCTCGAGGCCGAAGCGGGAGGTCACGATGGGCTTGGCGTCGCTGATCATGAAGGGCTTCCGTTGGAGAGTGCAGGATCGTCGCCCAGCCATACGGGCTCGGGCACACCGGTCGGTGCTGCGGGACCGGCGGCGCGCTCGGCGGGGATGTGTTGGCGAATGCGGGCCAGCGTGCCGTGCGGGGGGATCTCCTCGGTGCGACGGCCGGCGCGGAGGTCTTCGACGAGGGAGTCGAAATCGGCGTTGCTCACCCTGTGGAAGTACCGGTAGTTCACCTGCAGGCAAGGTGCCTCGGTGCACGCGGCGATGCACTCGTAGCCCTCGATGCTGAACAGGCCGTCGTCGGTGGTGGCGCCGGGGCCGATGCCCAGGGTCTGCTCGGCGTGGTGGAGCAACTCGTCGCCGCCGTTGAGGAAACAGGCGATGGAGGTGCAGACGTTGATGACATAGCGGCCCACCGGCTCGCGTTTGAACATCTCGTAGAAGCTGGCCGTGCCCAGGATCTCGGCGGGGCTGACGCCGGTCAGTTCGGCGATGTGCACCATGGCTTCATCGCTGAGATACCCGTCCTGTTCCTGGGCCAGGTGGCACAGCGGGATGGCAGCGGATTTGGCGACGGGATAGCGGCTCAGGATCTCGCGGGCGAGCGCTTCGTTGTCAGGGGTGAAACGCGCCATCAGCGGCGCACCCCTCGGTCGTGGTGCGCCCTCATCGATCGACCTCACCCATGATCGGGTCGACGCTGGAGATGATGGCGACGCCGTCGGCCAGCAGCGCGCCCCGCATCATGTGGGGCAGGGTCTGCAGGTTCACGAAGCTGGGCCCCCGGATGTGCATGCGGTACGGCTTGGCCGAGCCGTCCGAGACGAGGTAGCAGCCGAGCTCGCCGCGGGGCGACTCGATGGCCACGTAGACCTCGCCTTCGGGCACCTTGAAGCCCTCGGTGAAGATCTTGAAGTGGTGGATCAGCGCTTCCATCGACTCGTCGATGCGGGCCCGGGGCGGCGGGGTCACCTTCTTGTCCTGGATGCGGTAGTCGCCCTTGGGCATCAGGTCCAAGATCTGACGGATGATGTGCAACGACTCGCGGATCTCGTTGAGGCGGATCGCGTAGCGGTCGAAGGTGTCGCCGTAGGTGCCCACGATGATGTCGAAGTCGACCTGGTCGTAATACAGGTAGGGCATCGCCCTGCGGAGGTCCCACGCCACGCCGGTGCTGCGCAGGATGGGCCCGGTCGCACCCAGCGCGATGGCCTCGGCGGCAGTGATGACGCCGACGCCCTGCAGACGGTC
>JANMIX010000053.1:0-3597 GCA_031376015.1 Acidimicrobiia bacterium
CCTCGTTTGGGGAGTTCGACGGAATCGCTGGCACACTGTTGGCCGTGTTTCATCTGAGCGTTCGGAGGTTCGGCCTTGGTGTTCGAGGTCGGTAGCAAGGTCATCTATCCCGCCCACGGCGTTGCCGAGGTGGTGGGACGCGAGGATCGCAAAGACGGTGAGGGCAAGACGACGTACCTCATCCTCTCTGTGCCCGAGCGCGGGTTCGGCACCCGTGGCGCCATGACCGTTTCAGTGCCGGAGAACCGCGCCGAGGAGTTGGGCGTGCGCGTCGCCATCCCCGAAGAGGATGCCGACGACGTGCTGCTCGTGCTCGCCGTGGCCGATCCCCGTGTCCCTGCCAACTGGTCGCGCCGCTTCAAGAACCATCAGGAGAAGCTGCGCTCGGGCGACGTCTACGACTGCGCCGAGGTGGTCCGCAACCTGGCCCGTCGCGAGCAGCACGGCACGTTGTCGGCCGCCGAGAAGTCCATGTACACCCATGCGCGCCGCCTGCTCATCTCCGAGCTGGCCGTGTCGTGGGACGTGGACGAGACCAAGGCCAGCGCCCGGGTCGACGAGGCCCTCGGCGTGACCACCGTCGTCAAGGACTGATCGCTGCCCTCCCGGCGGATTCGCGTCGGGAGGCCGGTCGTCTCAAGGCACCAGGCCGGCTCGGCGGGCGACGTCCTCGACGGCGGCCGCCACCTCGTCGGGTGCCTCCAGCGGGGGCCAGTGACCCACATCGGCGAGGCGTGCCAACGGAACCGCCGGTAGGCGCTCGGCCAGCCGGTCGGCCACGTGGGCGCCCGATACCGGGTCGAGCTCGCCCCACACGAACGCCATCGGGAGCCCGCACTGTTCCAACGCCGGGATCCAACGCGGGCCATGCTCGAGCCGGTCAGCCACGTAGTGCAGCAGCCGGTGGGCCTGGGCACTGCCCCCGTCGTGTGCCATCGAGGCCCACATGTCGGCGACGATCTCCTGCGTCAGCGGCGCGCGCTGCCCCCAGGTGATCTCGATACCGGAGAAGAACAGCGACTCGTCCATGGCGGCGGCCACCTCGGCGCCGTGGTCAGGATCGAGGAGCATCTGCTGGCCCAGCGTCTGGCGGTGCAGGTCGCTGTAGAGCCCGCCGTTCATCCACACGACGCCTCGCACCACCGGCGACCGGCGCGCCAGTAGTTCCTGGGCGACCGACACGCTGTAGTCATGGGCGGCGACCACGGTCGCGTCGATGCCGAGATGCGCCCACATCGACTCCACCCTGTCGGCGGCGGCGTGGATCGTGTAGGTGTGCGGTTCTCCGGGTTTGGCCGAAGCGCCGAAGCCGGGCAGATCGGGGGCGACGACGCGGAAGCCGTCGAGCCGGTCTTGGATGCGCAGCACGTCGTGGGATGACGAGGGGAACCCGTGGAGGAAGGTGACGCACGGGCCCTGTCCGTGGTCGTGCACGGCGACTCGCGCCGCGCCGGTGCCGAGCATCGTGGCGCCGGCCGACCAGTCCGCAAAGTTCAGCATCGGCCCAGTCTGGCGGGCCGCGCTCGGCGCGGCGGGTGCGAGCGGTTCAGGCCGGCATCGTGCGGGCGGTGGCGATGCCTGTGCTGACCAGCGCCACGAGCACCAGCCCGGCGCCGAGTACCAGGTTCATCGGCCCGCCCGGAGCGGTGAAGCCCCGGTCGCCGAAGATGGTGACGGTCTCCACCAACTGTTCGACCACGGCGACACCGGTGATCCACGCCAACCACCGGGGGAGGCCCGCTTGGCGGCGCCAGGCCAGCAACGTGATCGGCGCCAGCAGCGTCACCGTCGTGCTGGTGAGCACCGGGCCCCAGAAGCTGGCGATGTCGAACAGGGTACGGGCGGTGGCGGGGTCGAGCCGCTCGGGGTGCCACGCCAGCCCCGCCCATATCCAGCCCTGCGCCGCCCCTTCGATGGCCAGCGCGACTGCGCCGAAGAGGAACACGTCGCGGTGGGGGACGGGCAACTGACGCCGGACCTGCGCGACGAAGAGGGCGAACAGGGGGATCGTCAGGACCGATAGCCAGAGCCAGGCGCGCACGTGGCCTCCGTTGTCACGGAACCAGGCGACGATCGCCGGACCGTCGTCGGCCGCATCCGGCGGAGTGCCGAGGGCCGCCGCCCCGGCGAGGTAGAGCGCGGCAAGGCCACCGGTGGCGATGCGCAACTCGGTTCGTGCTTGCATCTCCGCAGTACAGCACCATTTGTCCCGTTGTTGCTGGGGGAGTCGACTTCGTGGCACCCCCAACGGGATTCGAACCCGTGTCGCCACCTTGAAACAGCCAGACTGCGGCCGATCGTCTCGTGACAATCGACGAACCGCCGCGACGAGCCGTTGCATGAAACGCCCATCTGTCTGCCCATCTCCAGTGGCGAGGAGCGCACAGCGCGGCAATCGGTAGGCGTTGCCACTGAGGAAGGATGTAACAATCTGTTACGGTGTTCATGTGCCCGGCACCGAGGTGACTCTCAGCTACGACGAGGCGATGGCCGTCTGCTTGCTCCTCGCCGAAGGTGCCGACGCATCTGCGAACGAAGAAGCTCCGCGAGACACCTGGGCCGACGAGGCCCGCCTGATGATCGAGCTGATCCTCGGCCGCACCGACGAGAGGTGACGATGCCCACCATCCACAACAAGACGAACACTCACCTGTTGAAGCTGGTCCGCTACGCGGCTCGAACTGCAGACGTGGCCACCAGCAAGCGCGACGCCGCAATCCGTGAGGCCCATCGGGCTGGCCACTCGCTCCGGGAAATCGCCGAGGAGAGCGGCGTCTCCCACATGAGCGTGAAGCGGATTGTCGAGCGGACCCCCTCCTAGACGCGCCAGACCTGCCGACCTCGGGCGTCGCGAATCTGGCGCGGTGTTCCCGCGGTGCGTTGGTAGCATGGTGCCATGGCGAAGAACTTGACGGTTCGGCTCGACGACGAGCTCGCGGCTGACACCGAAGCACTCGCTCGAGCCGAGGGCGCGAGCATCAACGAGACGGTCAAGCTGGCCCTCAAGGAGGCCGTCGAGCGCCGCCGGAAGGACCCCGCTTTCAGGGCTCGGCTTCGCCGGATTATCGAGGAGGATCGAGAGCTTCTCGAGCGCCTCGCCAAGTGACGATCGAGTACCTCGACCTCGCCGACTTCGTCAACATCGCCAGCGCGGTGACAGGTCTCGACATCGACACGGTCACTAGGATGGCCAATCTCGATCTCGCCGACTCGGCCTTGCACGCGCCCGCTGCTCGTTTCGGCGAGACCGACTTCTACCCGGACTTCGTCGACAAGGCGGCTGTGTTGATCGTGCGCTTGGCGCGGAACCATCCGCTCCAGCGAGGCGCTGGGCCGATCAGAAAAGTGCCTCTGATGACCTGCTCCTTCGTGGCACCCCCAACGGGATTCGAACCCGTGTCGCCACCTTGAAAGGGTGGTGTCCTAGGCCTCTGGACGATGGGGGCCTGCCGTTGCCGCAGCAACGGATGGGGAGATTACGTCCTCGGGCACGCTTGCTCCCAAGGCTTCTCAGCCCACGCCGTTCACGAGAGTGCCGATGCCCTCCACCGTCAGCTCAACCTGTTGGCCCGGCCGCAACCACGGGTACTGCACGCT
>JANMIX010000337.1:0-5438 GCA_031376015.1 Acidimicrobiia bacterium
CGGGGTACTGCACCTTCACCGCCACCGGCCGGCCGTCGCGCAACTCGGCGCGATGAACCTGCCCCAGGGATGCGGCAGCCATAGGCGTCGATTCGAACCGGGCGAAGGCCTTCGAGATCCGGGTCCCCAACTCGTCGGTGACGATCTCCTCCACCTCGGCGAACGAGAACGGCTCGACGTGGTCCTGTAGACGGGCGAGGGCCTGCAGGTACACCGGAGGGAGCAGATCGGCCCGGGTCGAGAGCAATTGGCCCAGCTTGGTGAACGTGGGGCCCATCTCCTCGAGCGAGGACGCCAGTTGGGCGGCGTCGTCGGCCACTGAGGCGGATCCGTTGCCGGCGACGGCCTCGTCGAGGCCTTCGCGATCGAGCAGATGGCGGTGTTTGACCAGGAGCAGCGCAATGTCCTTGTAACGGGCCAGGTGGGACGGCCGCATTCGTATCTCTCCTAGGTCGAGGTGGTCCAGCGTCCGTGCCCACTACCCGCTGCGGTCGCCGGGCAGACGTGGCGCGGGAGACCTGTCGCATTCGGACAAGGAAACCCGTCAGGTGCGGGCGGATTCCGTCGATGAAAGGGGGGCCAAGGACGGCTTACTCACAGTGATGACGCGCACCCCGGATCAACGCGAACTGAAACGACTCTCGGCCACGGAGCAGTCGGTCAACCGGCTGCGCCGCGCCGCGCTCGCGTTCAGTTGCATCCAGAGTGCAATCCGCCCCGGCGATTCGATCCGGTGGACCTGGTTCAACGTGGCCTGCTTGTTCGTGGTCGTCGCCGGCATAAGCGTGGCGCTGCGGGGCCGCCCGACGGCACGCCGTCTGGAGCGGCTGGCAAAGATCGGCGCCGGCGCCGACATGGCGCTCATCGGCTCGGTCCTGGCCAACAACCTCAATGATCCGCACGATGTCGTCTACCTGGTGACGCTGCTGGGCGTCGTCGAGCTCGCCATGCGCTGGCATCTTCGGGGCGGAATCGTCGGCGGGCTTTTCTACGGGCTCATGGTGGCGGTGTGGACCAACGTTGTGCTGCACCGCGCCGGAGTGAGGATCCAGTCGGAGTACCTGAGCATGCGGCTGGGCGTAATCCTTCTGGTGGGGACCTTCGTGGGCCACCTGTTCGGGCAGCTGACCCACAGCCGCCGTAAGGCCGAGAACACCTGGGAAGTGTCACGGGACCTCATCGTGACGCTGAACCTCGACGGCTTTGTCGTGGCCATCAACCCAGCTGCACTCAGCCTCCTCGGTCACGATCCCGACAGCCTCGTGGGCAGGTCCTTCGCCGATTTGCTGGCCGTTCCCCTCGAGCAGGAGACCTGGCTGCGGGTGGCAGCGGGCGAGTCGGTGCCGGTGCACGAGCATGCCTTCCGGCACCGCGACGGTACGACGCTGTGGCTCGAACTCGCCCTCAACAGCGATCTGCAAGAACACGTCGTCTATGTGGTCGGCCGCGACATCACCGAACGCCGGGAGGCGGCGCGACGCCTGGCCCTCTCCGAGCAGCGGTACAAGACGCTCTTCGAGAACAACCCCGACCCCGTGTTCTCGGTGAACCTGGAGGGGTACTTCACCTCGGTCAACGCGGCGGCGACCCGGCTCACGGGGCTGTCGGAGGATGCCCTACAGGCCATGAACTTCGGGGACCTCATCGAGCCGTCGCTGCTCGGCGACGTGGCCGTCCGTTTCGAGCGGGTCAGGAACGGTGAGCCCCAGACCTTCGACTCGGTGATCCGTCATCCCCGGGGCGCCACCGACCTGCACGTGACCGCCATCCCCATCACCAACAACGGGGAGTTCGTCGGCATCTTCGGCATGGCCAAGGACGTGACCGAGCGGAACCGGCTGCAGAATGCCCTGGCCGAGCAGGCGAACCACGACCCGCTCACCGGTCTGCCCAATCGGCGGATGTTCTCCGAACGCCTCAATGCCGCCTTCCACACGGGACAGCATCCCTCCGTGCTCTTCATCGACCTCGACGGGTTCAAGGCGGTAAATGACGCCGACGGCCACGAGTTCGGCGACGAAGTGCTGCGTGCCGCCGCCCAACGCATCGCCAGCACGCTGCGTGCCTCCGACCTCGCCGGCCGGTTCGGGGGCGACGAATTCAGCGTGCTCATCGGTGACGCTGCGGATCCGGAGGTGGCCACCAGCATCGCGGCACGGATCACCGAGGCCATGAGCCGCCCCTTCGCCATCAGGGGCAGGCCGGTGAAGGTCACCGCTTCGGTCGGAATCGCCTACACGCTGCCCAGCGGCGACTCACCGAGCGATCTGCTGCGCCGGGCCGATCTGGCCATGTACCAGGCCAAGGAATCGGGGAAGAACCGCTACCTCGTCTACACGGCCAGCGCGGCGGACCCGTTCAGCCCCACCAACTGACGTCAGAAGGCACCTACCCGGGAGCCGGCCAAACAACCGGGCGGGCGGCCCGTCGGGGTCAGGGGCTGGGGCAGAGCAACTTCCCCACGTTCCCGCACGGCTGAGTGGTGGCGGGCGCCGGCGGATCCGACTGGGTGGGGACCTGGGTGGAGGTCGATGATGAGCCGTCGGCCCCCTCCGCACCGCTGGGCGTGGAGGAGTTGGCCGGCATGGTGGGTGAGGGGGCCGCATCGGGTGTGCCGGCCGTCGGGCGCAAGGGCGCGGGGGCCGGGACCGAGGTGCGCAGGACGCCGTCGAGGGAGATGGGGCCGAGCGATCGGTCGAAGTTGACAATGTCGAACCGGGGCCCGTCCCGGCGGAGCATGGCGTCGGCCCAGCCCACCACCTGTTGCACCGTGGCGCCGCCGGCTTCGCCGTTCAGCAGACCGCGACGCACCACGTACTCGCCCAGGAAGGAGCGGCCCAGTCGGGCGCTCTCATAGGAAACCTGGCCGGCCGGCGAGGCAGCGGTGAGGATCCGCCCAGGAGCCAGGAGTTCGGTGAACCCGCCGCCGTAGCAAGTGGCCATCACGACCCACACGTGGTCGGATGCCAGCGGCGCCAGTACCGCGGCCATGGACCGGTCGGTCAGCAGGTGACGGTCGGCGCTGACGAAACCCTCGGTGCCCCCGCCGAGCGAACGCACATGGCCGGCGAAGAAGAGGACCACGGTGTCCTGAGGACGGCTCGCCGCCACGAGGTGCCCGAGGGCGGCCCGGATGTTCCGATCGGTCGCCTGCCCGTCGAGTAGGGCCGTGATCTCGGGCCGGGGGCCGGGTTGGCGTTGCAGTGCTGAGATCATGTCGGTGGCGTCGGCCACGGCGGCGTAGAGCGGTGGGCTCGGGGCGGGGTAGCGGTTGATGCCCACGACCACCGCCCGCACGCGGGCAGGTCCGTTGTCCTGAACGGCCGGCACAACCGGCAGGGCCGTGCTCTTCGGTGCGGTGACTCCCCTCAGGGCAGCACCGGGCGAAACGGTGCTGGAGGCCACGAGGCTTCGGGACGGGGCCGAAGCGGCGGAGGTCCCTGAGAAGGTCCGGGGGGCGAGCACAGCAGCAACAAGCACAGCGGCGATCGTCATCGTGATCAGTAGCCGTGCCTGTGCTGGGTTCACCGCCCGCGCCTCCATGATTCGCGTTCTCCGGCCGGGCGGCCCCAGCGCCGCCCGAACGGTTCCTGCACCACACTTCGCCGGTCACTATCCGTGTTCCTGCACGATCCGCAGAAGTTCCCCACTACGGTCCCCGTGTGGACGATGACGAGGCCATGGAAGTCGCGTTGGGCCAAGCGCGGCTTGCCGCCGAGAAGGGCGAAGTGCCCGTCGGGGCGGTGGTGCTGCACGGCGGCCAACTGGTGGCACAACGTCACAATGAGCGCGAACGCTCCGGGGATCCGACGGCCCACGCCGAGGTGCTGGCCCTACGCGACGCAGCCGCGGCGGTGGGAGATGGCTGGCGCCTGGTTGACGCAACGCTGGTAGTCACCCTCGAGCCGTGCCCCATGTGCGCCGGGGCGGCGCTCGCGGCGCGTCTCGGCCGAGTTGTCTTCGGCGCTGCAGATCCGCGGGCGGGCGCTTGTGGCTCGGTGCTCAACGTTTGTGCTGATCCCCGGTTGGGTCACGAGATGTCGGTGCGTCACGGGGTGCGAGCCGAAGAGGCCACCGCGCTGCTGGCGGACTTCTTCGCCGAACGCAGAGAAATCGACGGCGGCGCCGTCGTCTAACGTGCGACCCGGAGGGTTGCCTGAGTGGACGAAAGGGGCGGCCTCGAAAGCCGTTGTGGCCTTATGGTCACCGTGGGTTCG
Organism: Acidimicrobiia bacterium; assembly: GCA_031376015.1. Taxonomy (GTDB): domain Bacteria; phylum Actinomycetota; class Acidimicrobiia; order Acidimicrobiales; family JACDCH01; genus JANMIX01. The sequence continues at coordinate 4,218 of JANMIX010000337.1, forward strand.
AACCCCACACCCTCCGCAGAGAACTTGCGGTTCAGGGTCGATGGTCGCGTGCTGTCGAACGGCGTCAGTCGTGCGATGACGACGGGCTACGGCCCGGTGTGGGTGCGGCCCCGAACGCAGCTGTGGCCTGCTGGCCACGCGCTAGGGCGTGATGCCGGCGACCTCGGCGAGCAGCGCGCGGATGCGGGTGCGGCGACGAGCGGCCTCCTCGGCGTTCAGGCCGCGGGTGATCACTTCGAGGGCTTCGCCGTCGGCGCTCAGCTCGCCTCGGAGGATGGGAATGATCTCGCCGAGCGTGGCATCGCTCTCAAGCGTTTCGCGGTTCACACCGTCAAGCAGAGCGATCTCGAGGCATCGCCAAAGATCCTCCGCGTCGCGATCCTCTCGCCGGACAGTGCGGGCCCACGCCTTGAGTGCGAGGGTGGCGGCCGGGTCCGGTAGCAGCACTCTCGCGGTTGTCGCCGATCCGTCCGTGAGCACGATCTCGACAGTCGCTTCGACAGGGGGACGGCGGAGGGCCTCGGCGAGTCCTGGCACCTCGGTGGTAACGACATCTCCGACGCGGACGGTGTCGCGCGCACGCGACCGGTAGGCAGGAATCAACAGGTCGACCGCAGCGGTGCGGGCGGCGTCGATGGGGCGCTCCCACCTGTTCCCGGCGACCTTTCTGTAGCCGCGAGCCTCGATCGCTGCGACGAGGTCGGGTTCGCGTAGCAGGAAGGGAGGGACGCCGAAGTCGGCATCACCCGTCGCACGCAGCGGCAGATCGACACCGAGGCGCTGCTGGTGGAGAAAGACCGTGACGCCACCGATGAGGCGGCTCTGCTCGAGCATGCCCGACCTCGCGAGAATCTCGGCGACCTCCGCGATGGCAGTGAGCCCGCCATCCATCGCTCCGGACAGGCTCCCCAGCACGAGACGGTCGGTCATGCGTGGGCCGCGAGAGCTCGATCAAGCACGGCTCGGCGAAGTCGATCAGCGGCCTCGGCGCGATCCTCGCCGCCAAGGTCGAAAAGGTCCCAGATCTGTTGAACCGGGTCGACGACTGGGATGCCATTGACGACCCGGGGCCAAGGTTCGCACGCGGCGAGCAGCAAGGAGTCTGTGGTGTGGCGAACGAGCACGGTTGCGTCGACGCGTCCTTCGGCACGCACGAACCCAGCGGCGGTGAGGTCGAGCGCTTCGGTCGCATAGATCACCGTGAGGGTGGGATGTCTCCAC
>JANMIX010000074.1:0-3874 GCA_031376015.1 Acidimicrobiia bacterium
GACAACGTCTTCGGCGTCGTGGGGTTGCCACCGGGGATCACCTTCCGGTTCAACGAGGAGAACGGCCGGGTCGGCTCGGTGGACCTCAATCTCAAGGGCCTTCCGAAGGATCTCTATTTCGCCCGACTGGGCTTCATGCAGGGACCGGCGCTCCCCGAGCGCACCTTCACCTTCCCCGTCCTCGAGGACGACGGATCAACGTGACGCAGACCGCGGGCCGGCCATTGCACATCGTGCACATGGTTCCCAACCTCAACTACGGCGGTCTGCAGGAGGTCGTGCGCTGCCTGGCGTTGTGCCAGCGAGCCCGGGGTAATGAGGTCTCGGTGCTGTGCCGGGTGTTTCCGGGGAACCATCCCGAGGTCGAGGAGGAGCTGGCCCGAGCCGGCGTCAGCGTGGGTCTCTGGCGCGACGCCACCGACGGCAAGGTTGCCTCCTGGCGCAAACTCCACGCACGGCTGTCCGCGACCCAGGCCGACATCGTGCACATCCACAACCCGGTTGAGGACTATGCCTACGGGCTGGCCGCGGGACGGTGGCGGCGGGGCACGAAGGTGGTCATGACGCTGCACGCCGTCGCTCTCTTCGAGCGGTTCGGTCCGAGATTCCAGCTCCGGTTCCGCATGATGACCATGGTCATGGACCGGCTGATTCTGGTGTGCGACGAGTTCGGCGACCTGGTGACCCGCCGCTTCCACGTCGCCCCGAAGCGGCTCGCCGTCGTGGAGAACGGGATCGATGTGTCGCCCTACCTGACCATCCCACCCCGGCAGGCGGGCCAGGACGTCGTGTTCGGCGCCGTCGGACGCATGACGGACGTGAAGAACCACCGGCTGCTCATCGAGGCGTTCGCCCGCGCCCACGCCCGCCACCCCGACATCCGCCTTCGGCTCCTCGGCAGCGGGCCGTTGGAGGCGACGTTGAAGGAACTGGCCGTCGACCTGGGTACCGGCGACGCCGTTCAGTTCGATGGATTCGACCACGACGTGGCTGGCTTCCTGAGTGGGCTCGACGTGTTCGTGCTGCCGTCGAAGAGCGAAGGCTTGCCGCTCAGCCTGCTCGAGGCGATCGCGTCGGGGCTCCCAGTGGTGGGAACCGACGTCGGCGGTGTGCGGTCTGTGGTCGAGCGAACGGGCGCGGGGTGGGTGTGCGCACCCGATGACATCGACGCCATGACGTCCGCCATGCTTGCGGCCCGCGCGGGTCCCGATCGTCGCCAGCGGGCGGAAGCGGCCCGAAAGGTGGCCGCCGACTACTACTCGACCGACCGGATGACCGACGACTACGAGCGTGTCTACCGCTCGTTGTAGTTCGGGCGATCCTCAGGTGTCGTCGCCGAGCAGGGCTTCGAGCTCTTCGGGGGTCAGGTCGTCGAGTAGGTCGGCGAGCTCGCCCTCGTCCGAGGTGAGGGCGGCGATGTGCTCGTCGATCACCACCGCCAGCCGGGCCACGGTGGGAGAGGTGAAAATGCTCGTGAGGGCGAGTTGCACGCCGAACTGGCTGAGAATGCGAGCCACAACCTGCGTGGCTCGAAGGGAGTGACCCCCGATCTCGAAGAAGTCGTCGTTGACACCGACCTTGTCGACGCCCAACACGTCGGCCCACAGCGCGGCGACCGCCTCCTCGGTCGGAGATCCTGGTGCCACGTAGGTGGACCCACCCAAACGCGTCCCGCTGTCGGGTTCAGGAAGGGCGCGCCGGTCGATCTTCCCGCTGGGGGTGTACGGCAGTTCATTCAGTCGCGCATAGACCGTCGGCGCCATGTACTCGGGCAGTGATTCGAGAACGAACGAGCGCAGTGACTCGAGCGTTGGGACCGTGTCGGCCACGAGGTACGCGACGAGGTGACGGTCGCCTGTCGTGTCGTCGCGGGCCACCACCACCACCTGTTTCACCTGGGGATGCCGTGCCAGGACCTGCTCCACCTCGCGGGGCTCGATGCGGTGGCCGCGGATCTTCACCTGATCGTCGATACGACCGAGGAACTCGATCGCCCCGCCCGGCAGACGCCGCACGCGGTCGCCGGTGCGGTACACCCGAGCCGGTGCCCCGCGATGCGGGTCCTCACCGAAGTGTTCGGCGGTCTGCTCGGGTTGGCCGATGTAGCCGATCGCCACGCCTGTGCCGCCGATCCAGAGTTCGCCCGGAACGCCGTCGGGAACGAGGCGGCCGTGGCGGTCGACGACATCGCAGGTGGTATTGGTGAGGGGCCGGCCCACCGGCACTGTTGCCGGATGAAGGCCCGCAACGTCTTCGGCAAGGTCGAAGGTGCAGGACCCGATCGTGGTCTCCGTCGGCCCGTAGTGGTTCAGGAGCCGCCGGCTCACCCCGGCGGCGCGTACGCGCTCGATGAGTTCCCATCGTGATGCCTCGCCACCGAGCACTAGTACCTCGGTGGGCAGCACCCGCTCCGGGCCTGCGTCCAGCAGCGCGCCGAGATGGGACGGTGTGATCTTGAGGACATCGTGAGGGTAGGCGGCGACGTGCTCGGCAAACGCGAAGGGATCCATGACCACCTCGATCGGCACGAGATCCACGCAGCCACCGCTGGCCAGCGGAGGGAACACGCACGTGTTGCCGAGATCCGTGCTGATCGCCGTGACCATGCCGTAGTGCCAACCCTCTTGCGCGCCGAGCCGTTCGACGAGGGCAACGGTGTAGTTCGACAGGTTGGCATGGGTGACAGCCACGCCCTTGGGCACGCCGGAGGAACCCGAGGTGAAGAGGACGTAGGCCAGATCCGCCGGGCCGGGCCCCGAAGCGGGCCGCGCAGTGGGAGCCGCGGCCAGGTCGGGGTCGGCGCGCACATCGAGCACCGCGGTGCCCTCTGGCAGAAGGGCCGCCAGCGACCCTGCCGTCACGACGATCGCGGCATCGGTCTCGCCCAGTTGGTGCGCCATCCGTGTGGCCGGATGCTCCGGGTTCAACGGCACGTAGGCGGCGCCCGCCTTGAGGATGCCGAGCACGCCGACGATCAGGTCCACCGAACGGTCGACGAGAAGGCCTGCCGTGCCGTCTCGATCAACCCCCCGCGCCGCGAGCGCATGAGCCAGCGCGTTGGCCCGAGCATCGAGTTCGGCGTAGGTCAACCGGTCACCGCCGCAGCGGGTCGCCTCGGCGGTGGGCGTCCGATCCGCCTGTAGTTCGAACATGCGCACCACGGTGTCGACGGGGGGCGCGGAGACGGGCCCGGTTCCCCCCTCGAGGAGTGCCTGCTCACCGCCGGCATCGACAAGGGGCAGGGCGCTGGCGGGACCCTGCGCGGCCGGAATCGCCGCCAGCAATGCCGCGAGTTGTGCGGCGAAGCTTTTGGCGACGACCGGTGCGATCGCACGGGCGTCATAGGCCAATTCGGCCCGGTCGCCGAGCCAGATCAATTCGAGAACATACGGTGCCAGGTCGACCCGCAACCGTTGTGCCTCCGAGGCCGCCCCGGAGAGGTCGGCGAAGGCGACAGGCTGCTGGGCGCGGTCGTCGACCGGGCACTGCTCGACCCAGGGTGCGCCGGCCTCCAACGTCGCCGAGATGGCGGCGGCCAAGTCGTCGAGGCCGGGGTCGGACTCGTGTTCGGTTCGCACCGGTACGTAGCGGGCGAAGGGGCCGAGAGCCCCGGCCATCTCGTCGTCCCGTCCGGTCACCAGCGTGGCCACGGCGATGTCGGTCTCGCCGGTGACTCGCGCAACCCAGGAATGAAACGCCGCCGCCACGGTGACGGCCTCCATCGGCGTCGCCTCGATTGGCACCCGGTGTGCCGGCTGGGCGCCGTCGGGGGATTCGGCGGCCTGCATCGGAAGCCGGATCGGGTGCGCCGGACGGCGTGCCTCCCAGAACGAACGTCCGACGCCTGCGGAGGGCCCGGTGGTGACCTCCTGCT
>JANMIX010000134.1:0-2085 GCA_031376015.1 Acidimicrobiia bacterium
GTTGCCGACGTTGTAGCTCGTCAGGAAGCGGCCGCTGACCCGGCTGAAGATGATGACGAGCAGCACCAGCCCGAGCACCGACGGCAGCGCGCCCGGGTCGCCCGCGCGGAGCCGGTTGACGTAGTTGCGCACCGCGTCGGCAACGGTGCGGGAGTCGACGTCGAGCGAGAAGCCGCTCGCACGCTCGGGACGGCCCGGGCCCCCTTCGCCGGGTTGCGACGTGACCTCGTTCATGTCAGATCCCCTCGTCGACAGTGGCAGGCGACAGACCGATCGAACCGCTGCGGCCGGCGGTGATCAACTCCACGATCTGGGTGGTGCTGCTGTCCTTGGTGAAGACCTCGGCCGCCACCCGTCCCAGATAGAGGGCGACCACGCGGTCGGCCACTTCCATGACGTCGTTCATGTTGTGGGAGATGAGCACCACGCCCCGGCCCTGGTCGGCGAGCCGCCGCACGAGGTCGAGAACCTGGCGGGTCTGGGCCACGCCCAGGGCGGCGGTGGGCTCGTCGAGGAAGACCACCCGGCTGTTCCACAACACCGCTTTGGCGATGGCGACGGTCTGGCGCTGACCGCCCGACAGGCTCGCCACCACCTGGCGCACCGACGAGACGGTGCGCACCGACAGGCTGGCGAGCACCTCGCGGGCCTGGCGCTCCATCTCCGCGTCGGCGAGGAACTTGAACCGGCGGATCTCGCGTCCCAGGAACATGTTCTGGGTGATGTCGAGGTTGTCGGCCAGCGCCAGATCCTGGTACACGAACTCGATGCCCAGCGCGGCGGCAACCCGCGGGTCCGAAATCGTGACGGGCCGGCCCTCCCACAGGATCTGGCCCGAGTCGAGCGAGTTGATTCCGGCCACACACTTGACCAAGGTGGACTTGCCGGCGCCGTTGTCACCCACCAGTGCGGTGACCTCGCCGGGATAGACGGAGAAGTCGATGTCGTGCAACACGTGCACCGGCCCGAAGCTCTTGTTCAGGCCTTTGATCTGCAACAGCGGATCGCCCAAGCGTCTTCCTCCCTCGTGGACGCGGTGCCCCAAACCTGGGGATGGCCGGCACGTCGTGCCGCACACCCCCAGGGTTTACAGGCCAGGAACTACTTGATGCCCGCCTTGGCACACAGGTCGGCGATGCCCTTACAGATGTCGGCGGCGGTCAGCGCCCCGGCAGTGATCACGTCCTCGACGTTCTTGGCGGTGATGACCGTCGGATCCAACAGCAGCGCCTGGATGTTGTGGCTGGGTGCCTTGGGGTCGTCGAACTTGACCAAGGTGCCCACGGTGGAGACGTCGGTGCCCTTGATCAAGGCGATGGCCAGCTTCGCGGCGGCCTCGGCTTCCTTCTTGACGTCCTTGAACACCGTCATGCACTGATCGCCTTTGAGGATGTTCTGCAGGCCGGAGATGCCGGCATCCTGGCCGGTGACCGGAACCTGCAGACCCCGGTTCTTGAGGACGGTGATGACCTCATTGGCGATGTCGTCGTTGGCGGCGAGCACGGCGTCGACCTTGCCGCCATTGGCGGTGAGGGCCTGGGTGAATGCAGGCGCGGCCTGGTTCTTGTCCCAACCCTTCACGGTGGTCTTGGACACCACCTTCAGCTCACCCTTGGCCTCGAGCGGGTCGAACACCGTGGCGGCGCCCTTGGCGAAGAGCACGGCGTTGTTGTCGACGTCCTTGCCGCCGTCCATCTCGATGATCTGAGGGTTCTTGAGGCTCTTGGCGGTGGTGCACTCGACGAGTGTCTGGGCCTGGAGCATGCCGACCTTCTCGTTGTCGAACGACACGTAGTAGTCGGCGGTGCCACCGAGGTTGACCCGGTCGTAGTCGATGACCTTGATGCCGGCCGCACGCGCCTTGGCTTCGATCGAGGCGCCGTTGGTGGCGTCGATGGAGTCGAGCAGGATGACCTTTACGCCCTCGCCGATCATGGCGTCGGCGATCTGGGAGGCCTTGGCGGTGCTGCCGCCCGCGTTCTGCACGTCGCTCTTGATGCCGGCGTCGTTGAAGGCCTTGGTGAGAAGCGGCGCGTCGTAGAGGGTGTAGCGGGTGGAGGAGGTGGTGTCGGGCAGGATCACGCC
>JANMIX010000219.1:0-4419 GCA_031376015.1 Acidimicrobiia bacterium
CGGGCCGGCGACGGCACCGCCGTGTTCGTGGTGCCCGCCGACGCACCGGGCGTGACCCGTTCCGCCCAATCCACCACCAGTGGTGTCCCTTCGGCGTTGGTGGAGCTGCGCGGGGTTGCCGTCGACGGTGACGCCCTCCTGGGCAGCGAGGATCCGTCCGCCGTGCAGCCCTGGGCAGTGGCCCGTGCCACCGGCGCCTGCTGCGCGGTGATGGCCGGTGTGGCGGCCGAGGCGGTGCGGCTCACCGGCGAGTACACGAAGTCGCGCGAGCAGTTCGGCCGGCCCATCGCCACCTTTCAGGCGGTCGGCCAGCGCGCCGCCGACGCGTTCGTGGACAGCCATGCCATCCGGCTCACGATGCTGCAGGCGGCGTGGCGCCTGGGCGCCGAGGCACCGTCGGACCGCGAAGTGGCCATCGCCAAGTACTGGGCCGCTGCCGGCGGTCAGCGGGTCGTGCACGCCGCCGCCCACCTGCACGGCGGTATCGGCGTCGACCGCGACTACCCGCTGCACCGGTACTTCCTGATCGCCAAGGAACTCGAACTGCATCTCGGTGGCAGCAGCCGCCAACTCCTGGCGCTCGGCCGCATCCTGGCCGCCGAGGGCCCGACCCGGCCCTGAGGGGCCATCCGGCACGACGTCGCGTGCCACGCACCATTCAAGGGGGACCACCATGTCACTGATCGAACAAGCGCCATCGGCCATCCACATCGGGGCGGACGACCTTCCCTTCGTCGACATCGGCGAAGGCAGCAAACTCAAGGTCATCATGGTGCGGGCCAAAGAAGGCCTATGGATCGTGGAGAACATCTTCCAGAGCGGTTACCAGGTGCAGAAACACCGGCACACCGGCCCGGTGTTCGCCTACACCGTGTCGGGCGCCTGGCGGTACCTCGAGTCGGATTACGTGAACCGGGCCGGCTCGTTCCTCTACGAGCCCGCGGGGTCGGTGCACACCCTCACGGTGCTCGAGGACGACACGCGGGTCTGGTTCCAGATGTACGGTGCCAACCTCAACCTCGATGCCGACGGCAACATCGAGAGCGTGGTCGACGGCGCCGGTGCGCTCGAGGCCTACTACGCGCTGGCCGAGGTGGAGGGGTTCGCCCGTCCCAACGTGCTCACCGAGGGATGATCGACCTCTCCAACCCCGACCACTTCATCGCCGAAGCGCCCCATGAGTACCTGAGAGAACTGCGGGCGACGGACCCCGTGCACTTCCAGCCCATGGCCGGTGAGCCGGGTTTCTGGGCGGTGCTCAAGCACGCCGACGTGGTGCACGTGGCCCGCCACAGCGAGGTCTTCTCGGCCAGCGACGGTGGCGTGGTGCTCGAGGACCTGCCGCCGGAGACGCTGGAGATGATGCGCCACATGCTTCTGGCCATGGATCCTCCTCGTCACAACGTGTTCCGCAAGCCGCTGGCCGAACACTTCAAGGCCCGGGTCATCGCCGGCATGGAGGACCGCATCCGCACCATCACCCGCGAGTTGCTGGCCGAGGTCGACGGCGAGGTCGAGTTCGTGCACGAGGTCACCGCCGGGCTTCCGTCCCGGGTGGTGGGGGAGTTGATGGGCCTGCCCCGCGATGACTGGGCCATGATCCAGCGCCTGGCCGAGGCGTCGACCAGTGGCCAGGACCCGGAGTTGAGCGCGGCGTACACGAGCGGCGGCACCGACGCCTCCAGCGCGTCGATCGAGATGGCCATGTACGCCATCGGGTTCGCCGCCCAGCGACGGGCCGAGGAGCCAGGCGACGACCTCACCTCGGTGATCCTCGGCTCGGAGTACGGCGGGGAGCCGATGAACGACATCGACTTCGGCAGCTTCTTCACCCAACTGGTGACCGCCGGCAACGACACCACCAAGACCATGCTCTCTTCCGGACTGCTGGCGTTGCTCGACCACCCCGATCAGCTGGCTGCGTTGCGGGCGGACCCCTCGCTGGCCGTTGGTGCGGTGGAGGAGATGCTGCGGTGGGCCAACCCGCTGCACTACTTCCGGCGTACCGCCACCACCGACACCGAACTGCGGGGCGTACCGATCGCCGCGGGCGACAAGGTGGCGATGTACTACACGTCGGCCAACCGCGACGAGGACGTGTTCGCCGACAGCCAGGCCTTCGACATCCATCGCACGCCGAACCCGCACCTGTCATTCGGCATCGCCGAGCACTTCTGCCTCGGGGTGCATCTGGCCCGCCTGGAAGGCAAGGTCTTCTTCGAGGAACTGCTGGCTACCTTCCCCTCGATCGAACGCACCGGCGAGCCGGTTCGCACCCGCTCCAACCTCAACAACGGCCTCAAGCGGCTCCCCGTCTCGTTGCGCCGTTGAGACGAAGGGGTTCTACATCCCCTTCGGCCAGTCGTCGGCTCGCAGGGCCGCGTCGGTGCCACCGTCCATGAAGATGAGTGAGCCCACGAAGAACCCCGCTTCGGGGCCCAGCAGGTAGTCGAGCAGGCCGGCCACCTCGACCGCTTCGCCGGCTCGCCCGGCGGGCATGGGGAAGATGTCGCCGAGGCTGAAGATGAACTCCTCGCCGCCGGCGGTCATCGGGGTGCGGATGAACCCGGGGGCGATGGCGTTGAGCCGGATACCCGCACCGATCCACTCGGGGGTCACTGCGTGGCGGCGAACCCAGCGGGCCAAGGCGGTCTTGGAGGCGGCATAGGACGACTGGCCATCGATGTCCCCGGCGGCGTGGGCCCGGGCGGCCGCCTCGTCGCCGGTCAGGCACACCTCGCTGATCGACGCGTCGTAGCCGGGCATCGTGGTGGTGGAGTTGGAACTGATGGCCACCGCACTGGGGTGGGAGCCCTTGGCCAGGAGCGGACGGAACCCCTCGAGTGTGGCCACCGCGCCGAAGTAGTTGATCGACACCGTCGTGTCCCCAGGCAGGCCGTTCACTCCGGCGCCGGCCACCATGCCGTCGAGTACGCCGCCGCAGCGCTCGGTGACCTCGGCGATCATCGCCGCCCGGCCCTCGGCGGTGCCGAGATCGGCGATCACGTCGGCGTCGCGTACGTCGATGCCGATGACCTTGTGGCCCTTGGCCGACAGGCGTCGGGCGGTGGCGCCGCCGATCCCGCCGCCGGCACCAGTGATCGCGATGGTTCCCATGGCCCGTCCGTCTAGGGGCACCACGGTTCGACTGTCAACTGCGGGGTCGGCCCGGCAACGGCATCCCAGTCCGAAACGCCCGCAGTCTCGCCTCTAAGGTGAGGCCGCTCGCCGAGGGAGGAGACATCCGCATGGAGTTCGGCATCTTCGTGAACGGCTACGTGCCCGGGCCCGCCGCCCACGACCCGGCCCTGGAGCAACTGAGCTTCCAACGCGAAGCGGAGTACGTGGTGCTGGCCGACCGGCACAACTGGAAGTACGCGTGGGTGGGCGAGCATCACAGCCTCACCGAGTACAGCCACATGTCGGCCCCGGAGGTCTTCATGGGCTGGTGCGCGGCCCGCACCGAGCGCATTCACCTGGGCACCGGGATCATGAACCTGTCAGCTCGCGTGAATCACCCGGTGCGGGCGGCCGAGCGGGCCGCCTTCTTGGACCACATGACCAACGGCCGCTTCGAATGGGGGACGGGGCGCGGCGCCGGCTCGCACGAACTGGCGGCCTTCGATGTGCTCGACAAGAACTCCACCAAGAGCGAATGGGAAGAGGCCGTCCGCGAGATCCCTCGCATGTGGGAGCAGTACGACTACACCTACGAAGGTGAGCACTTCCGGGTGTCCACCCCGCACAACGTGCTGCCCAAGCCGCTCGGTGGCAGCCATCCGCCCATCTGGGTGGCCTGTGGAAACCCACCGACCTTCACCCGGGCTGGCGAACTGGGCATCGGCGCCATCGCCTTCAACTTCGAACCCATCTATGGCATGGCCGACCGCATCGATGCGTACAAGCAGGCGGTGGCCAACTGCACCGAGCCGCTGGGGCAGTACAAGAACGACAACGTGATGGTGACCAACCAGGTCATCTGTCTCTCCGACCGCGCCCGCGCCCGCGAGATCGCCACCATGGCGGGCCGCCACTACCGCTACGCCCTCGTCTGCCTCTATCACGACACCATGCCGCACCCCGACTACGCGCCGGTGTGGCCCGAGGCCCCGGAGATGGAATACGCCGACGTGCTCGACGACCTGCTCGAGGGCGGGTTCATGCTGTGCGGCGCCCCCGACGAGGTGGCCGAGCAGGTTGCGAAGTACCAGGAGGTCGGCTGCGATCAGGTGGTGTTCGGGTTCCCCTCGGAGGGGATGACGCACGAGGAACAACTCGAGTGCATCGAATTGTTCGGCGACAAGGTGATTCCCCAGTTCGACGCCGACCCGGTGCACTCCACCACCCGGGCCCGCGCCACCGCGGTGCGCAAGTACCCGCCGTTCAACGGGCCGGTCACCACACCGGTGCCCGAGCAAC
>JANMIX010000288.1:0-1500 GCA_031376015.1 Acidimicrobiia bacterium
GGTAGGGGGCCTCCGTGCGACCGGCCGCCTCCCAGGCCGCCCGCACGGCCGACGCGGTGCGGGCCAGCTCACCCGTCCCGGCGCCCAGCGTGAAGCCGGCGATGCCGTCGGCCCATTGAGCGGCCCGGGCCAGGGATCGTGGGCCGAACGAGCTGCACAGCAGCCGGGGCCCACCGGGTTGGACGGGAGGGGGACCGACGGGGTCGGCTTCGGGCGACGGGCGTCCGCCCGCCCACAGGCGCCGCAACTCACGCACCCCGTCGTCAAGGGCTGTCCATCGGCGCTCGAACGAGACGCCGGCGGCATCGAAGTCGTGAAGGCGGGATCCCACACCGACACCGACGGTGAGACGGCCTCCGCTGAGCACGTCAAGGGTGGCCAGGCGCTTGGCGGCCAACGCCGTGGGGTGCAGCGGAAGCACCACCACCGTGCTCATGATGCGGACCCTTTCGGTGAGCGCGGCAGCGGCCGCCAGCAGCACCAGCTGCTCCTGGTTGTGGTACGTGATCCGTTCTCCCACCGAGACGCTCTGGAAGGGGCCCTCGTCGATGGCTCGGCACCAGTCGAGGGTCGTCGACCGGCCGTAACCGGCAACCATGCTGGGAAGCGTCATTCCGAACTTCACCGTCATTGCGTACCGCGTTCCTCTGCTGGCGGCGCAATCGCCGGGCGAGCTCGCGCCGGCCTTCGCAAAGCAGCTTTCATCCCGCCGACATGCCGGACGGGCGGTGGGGCGTAACGTCCGAGCATGCCCACGAGGTCTGAGCGCCGTGCTCGTGTGTTGCAGGAGTTCGGTGGTGTCGTGGGACCCGCGGCTTTCGTCACGGCTTGGGCGGTGGGTGGCCTCCGGGCCGAGAGCTATTCGCCGGTGGAAGACGCCATCAGCCGCCTCGCTGCGGTCGATGCCTCGACCCATCCGCTCATGACGGCCGGCTTCGTGGGGTTCGCGGTCGGTGTCGGGGCCTACGCGCCGATGCTCGGGCAGCGCTTCGATACACGCTCCGGTGTCGCGGCCGGCCTGGCCGCGGTCACCACCCTCGGGGTGGCGCTCACCCCGCTCGATGCCGGTGTGGACACCCTGCACGGGATCTTCGCCGGCACCGGGTACGTGGCGATGGCCGCCCTCCCCGCGCTCGCCGCGCCGTGCCTCGCCACCGAAGGCCGGCCCCGAGCGGCAACCGTGGCGCGGGGCCTCGCCCTGGTGGCGGCGGGCTGCCTCCTGGCCACCACCGTGACAGCGGGTACCCACGGGATGTTCCAGCGACTCGGTCTCGGTGTGGTGGACGGGTGGATCATCTGGACCGCGGTCCAGGCACTGCGGGCCGAGCGATGACGGTGTTGCGACGCCTCGCGGTGCTGAACCGGGGCGAGGCCGCCATGCGGCTCATCCACGCCGTGTGCGACCTCAACGCGCAGGCGGGCGCCGACGGACACCGGATCGAGACGGTCGCGCTGCACACCGAGGGCGAGCGGCGAGCCATGTTCGTGCGCGAGGCCGAC
>JANMIX010000303.1:0-3954 GCA_031376015.1 Acidimicrobiia bacterium
CTGGCCGCAGCCGGTGTCGTGCCCGGCCTGGGCACTGTCCTGGTGGGCGACGACGGGCCCTCGGCCAACTACGTGGCCATGAAGCACCGCGACTGCGCCGAGATCGGGATCGCCAGCAGCCACGTCCATCTCCCGGCCGAAGCCGGTGAGGACGAGGTCCGCGAGGTGATCGCCCGTCTCAACGCCGACCCGGCGGTGGATGCGTACCTGATGCAGTACCCCTTTCCCAAAGGCCTCGACTACGAGGGACTGCTGCTCGAGGTCGATCCGGCCAAGGACGTGGACGGTCTGCACCCGGTGAACCTCGGTCACCTCGTGATGGGGGTGGCGGGCCCTCTGCCCTGTACACCGGCCGGGATCGTGGAGCTCCTCCATGCCTACGACATCGAGCTCGCCGGCGCCCATGTGGTCATCATCGGGCGGGGTCTGACTATCGGACGGCCACTGGCCAACCTGCTGGCGCTGAAGCGTCCCGGTCTCAACGCCGCTGTCACGGTCGTGCACACCGGTGTGGCCCGTCAACGCATGGTCGAGCTGACCCGTAGCGCCGATGTCGTGGTGGCCGCCGCCGGTTCGCCGGGCCTCGTGACCGCCGACATGATCCGCCCCGGGGCCGCGGTGGTGGCGGCCGGGGTCAGCTTCGAAGGCAAGCGTCTAGTCTCCGACGTCGCCGACGAGGTGGCCGAGGTGGCGGGATGGCTCTCGCCCCGCATCGGCGGTGTGGGCCCCATGACCCGCGCCATGCTGCTGCGTAACACCGTCGCCGCCGCCGAACGGCGAGCCTCGGCCGGAGGTGCCGCGTGACCCGCATCCATGAGCTGCTGGCCGCGGGGCCGACCTGGTCCTTCGAGTTCTTCCCGCCCAAGACGCCAGAGGCCGAAATGGCGCTGGACAAGGCCGTGCGTGAGTTGGCGCCGCTGGAGCCCTCCTTCGTGTCGGTCACCTACGGCGCCGGCGGATCCACCCGGGAACGCACCCGCGACATCGTCACGCGGATCTGCGCCGAGCAGGCTTTTCCCGCCATGGCGCATCTGACCTGCGCCGGTCAGTCCCACAGCGGCATCGCCGAACTGCTCGACCACTATGCGGCCCACGGGGTGCGCAACATCTTGGCGCTGGGCGGCGACCCTCCGGCCGACGGGAGCGACCCCGGCGGTGAGTTCACCTACGCGCTCGAGTTGGTCGAACAAGTGCGGGCGCACCCCGCTGGATTTTCCATCGGCGTCGCCGCCCACCCCGAAGGTCACCCGCGGTCACCCGACCGGGCCAGCGATCGGCGGCACCTGGCCGAGAAGCTGGCGGTCGCCGACTTCGCCCTCACGCAGTTCTTCTTCACCGTGGCGGACTACGCCGCCATGATCGAGGACCTGGCGGACTTGGGGTGTACCAAGCCAGTCGTTCCCGGCGTGATGCCGGTGATCAACGTCAACGGCCTCCGGCGGATGGTGACGATGAACGGCACCGCCTTGCCGGCGGCACTGGCCGATCGCCTCGACGCGGTGGCGGAGGACCCCGACGCGGTGGCGGCGGTGGGCGTCGAGGTGGCCACCGCGCTGGTGCAGGGGCTTCTGGCTGCCGGTGCACCCGGCATCCACTTGTACGCCATGAACCGTTCGTCCTCGGTGCGCGCGATCTACGCAAACCTCGGCCGGCTGCCCGACTGACATGACGGGCACCACCGATCCTCGGCGACCGACCGGCCTGGTCGCCCTACGGCCGTGAACGAAAACGCCGAACTCGATGCTCGTGTGCTGCGCCGGCACGGCCTGCATCTGGCGGCGCGAGGCCAACACCTGGACGCGCTGCGCGCCTTTGATGAAGCCGTTCGGCTCGACCCGCGGAATCCCGATCTCGCCCTCGATCGTGCCAACGCCCTGTTGAACCAGGGTCGGGCCGAGGAGGCCGAAGCGGGTTTCGTCGACGCCATCAGGCTGGCACCCGACATGGCGGCCGCCCACCTGGGTCGGGGCAAGGCGCTCATCGCGCTGGGCCGCGAGGATGCCGCGCTGGCCAGCTTCGACGAAGCCGAAGCGTTCGATCCTGCATGCCGGATGGTGGATCGGGCGCGGACATTGCTGGCCCGCGGCCATGATGCGGCGGCATTGCGTGAGTTCCGGGGAGCGGTGGCCGCCAATCCCACCAACGCCTGGTGCCGCATCGATCTGGCCGCAGTGCTCCTGAGCCTCGACCGCGCCGGCGAGGCCCTCGTCGAGTTGGATCAGGTGCCTTCGCTGGCACCGGCCCCGGCGGCCGCGGCTGCCTGCGTGGCGCGTGCGTGGGCCCTGGTGGCGCTGGGCCGGGCGGCCGAGGCCGTGGTGGCGGCCGATCTCGCTCTGCAGCTCGACAGGACCGCCTTCCGGGCGCGGTACTGGAGGGCGCACGCCCTGACCGAGCTCGATCGGATCGACGAGGCCCTGCACGACCTCGAGCAGGCCACGCGATTCGAACCCGACGACGCGGACGCCGCCGCCCTTCGCGCCGTGCTGCTGGCGGAGTCGGGACGATTCGAGGAGGCACTCATCGCCTCTGAGACCGCCACCGAGTTGGCGCCCGAGATGGCCGGCTACCAGACGGCACGAGCGGTGCTGCTGATGGCAATGGGCCGGCCCGGCGATGCCATCGCATCCTTCCGGGCGGCGGTGGCGGTCGAGCCGGCGGTGGCGGGCCATCACGCAGGCCTCGGCGCCGCGCTCCTGGCCTGTGGCCGTCCCTTCGACGCTCTCGAGAGCTTCGATCGGGCCGTGACGCTCGACCCCCAGAGCGCCGCGCTGCACTCCAACCGGGCCGCCGCGCTGCTGGCCAACGAGCATCTGGCCGAGGCGGCGCTCGGCGCGGTCGAGGCGCTCGCCCTCAACCCCGAGTTGGCGGCCGCACACCTGGTTCGTGGCCTGGTGAGCATCGCCGTCGACGACCTCGACCCAGCCGAGGCCTCCCTGCGCGAGTCGATGCGGACGGCCGCCGACCATCCCCAGGTCGCGCTGGTCCTCCTGGGCCTGCTGGCCTGGCGGCGCGGTGACGCCCCCGGTGCCCGGGAGTTCTGGACGAAGGCGCTGACCGACCGGCCCGCCCCGACCGCCGTCTCGCCCTGGTCCCCGGGCGAGGCGCGGGCCATGGCGTTGCTGGGCCTGGGCGATCCCGATGCCGCGCTGGCGGAACTGGGCGTCAGCGGCGCGGTGCGCCTCGCCCGGCCCGCGCTGCCCTGGCGCCTGCTGGCTCGACGACCGCTGGGCCCACCACAGGGCTACGAGCGGTTGGTGGCGGCGCTGACCCGCTGAGTCCGGCAGGGCTTCGGACCGGGACGCTACGGTCGGTCGCGTGCTCTTCGTCCACCAGGTTCACCAGGTCCGCGGCCTCGCCGAGGACGATTTCGACGATCACCTACGGGCCTATGCCGGTGAGCTCGCCGGCGACGGCGATGCCCGACTGCTGTGGTGCTTCCACCAGGCGCACGGCACCGGCCATGCCTACCGAGTGATCACCTACACCGGGGTGCGTGACGCCCCTGCCTACGGCCGTCTGCTGGAGCGCACCGAATCGGGCGACCTGCAGGCATGGATGCGTACGCTGGACCGCTTGCAGCACTCGAGCACCGGCAAAGTCCTCACCGCCCTGCCCTGGTCGGCGATCGCGGGGTGCGATCTCGACACCGTGCCCACCGACACCACCGAGGCCCATGAGCAGACCCTGTTCATGGAGGACACCGGGTGGCCCCACGCACCACTCGACGATTACACGGGCTTCTGGCGCGACGTGTACGCCCCGATGCTGGAGAACAGCGCCCTGCTTCGCATCGACGCCAGCTTCCAGGTGGCCTTCGGAGCCGGTAGGCGCCCCGAAGCCATCCTCCTGCAGCGGGTCATCGACAACCAGGCCCTGCTGCGACTGCTGGAGCGCGACCACCCTCGTCAACTGCGCGAGCCCGGCACCTTCATGTACGACGCCCTGAACACCTCG
>JANMIX010000374.1:0-5221 GCA_031376015.1 Acidimicrobiia bacterium
CGAGGCCGGTATCGACTCGGTGTTCGAGGTCGAACACCTCGTGCGCCTGCTCCCCGCCATGGCCAAGCTGGCCGAACTGCCCACCACGTTGGATTTCCTCCTCGACTTCCCTGGAGGGGGCCTGGCCTGGGTGGGTTCCTACGGACCTGGCGCCGAGTGGGTCCGGGGGGCAAGGGCCGGAACGGCCGTGCTGGAGGACCATGGCTTCCCGCCCTTCCTGGTGGCGCGCCCGATGGAGGACGGCCGCTATTACGTGCTGCGGTTCGTGGCCTGCTTCGACCGCACCGAGGCGGTCGAGGTGGCTCGGGTGCGGGCGTGCATGGGCGCGCTGGCCGACACGGCGCTCGACCACGGCTATGTGCCCTACAAGGCGTCGGGACCTGCGGCAGAACGAATCGTGGCCCGGGCCGAGCCCGGCTTCGCGGCGTTGTTGCGGCGTGTGCGCGATGCCCTCGATCCCGACCGGCGCATGAATCCGGGTCGATGGCCCGGTACCTGAACGGGCCGGGGTCGCGGTGATGCCGACACGAGGACTCTTCGAACGCCATCCCCGCCTGGAGGACCTCGTGCCGTTCGTGGCCCTGGCCGACGGTCTGCCGGTACCGGTGGAGGAGATCGACGACGGCTTCTGGGTTCTCCGTGACGATCTCACCGACTCGCACTACGGCGGCAACAAGGTACGGAAGCTGGAGTTCTGCCTGGCAGTGGCTCTCCGCCGGGGTGGGCCGGTCCTGACCGCGGGGGCGACCGGCTCGCATCACGCGTTGGCCACCGCCGTGCACGCCGGCCGGCTCGGTCTGGATGTCGAGGTCGTGCGGTTCCCCCAACCAGCGACGCCACACGTGGAGGACGTAGCCGCCTGCCTTCGGGCCCTCGACAACGTGCACACGATCGACGTGCCCCACCCCTACCTCATGCCACCCATGCTGGCCCTGCGGCGGGTGTTCCTCGAGCGACAGGGCGGCTACGCCCTGCTGCCGGGGGCGACCTCGCCGCTGGGAGTGCTGGGCTACGTCTCGGCCGGCATCGAGTTGGCCGACGCCTTCGCGCGCGGCGGTTGGGAGGAACCGGACGAGGTCGTCGTCGCGCTGGGCAGCGGAGGCACTGCGGTCGGTTTGGCGTTGGGGCTGCGACTGGCGGGATGGGATCGGGCGGTGGTGCGGGCGGTGCGCGTGGCCGACGCCATCGTCACCAACGAGGTCGTCCTGGGCGCCCACGCGGCGGGGGCCATGGCCATCCTCGCCATGGGCGGCGCACGCGTGCGGCCGGGACGGCTCGTCGTCGAGGCCGGTTGGTTCGGGGCCGGCTACGGACACCCGACGCGAGCCGGTGACGCCGCCGCAATCGAGGCCGGTGCGTACGGGCTCATCCTTGAGCCGACCTACACGGCCAAGGCATTCGCCGCCGCATTGGCTCGATGGCGCGAGGGGCGCCGAGTCGTGTTCGTGCAGACCCTGGCGGGGTGAGACCCTTCCATGAAGGCGAATGAGCGATATGAGCCAAAGCATTCGTCTTGCGGTTTTTCACCGTAAGGCGGTTTAATGACCCCACGCTGCAGGGCTCGCGGGTGCGGGGGAGGAGCCAGATGAGGTCGCAACTGACGCACCAACTTCGATCGGTGCTGGCGATCGTGACGGTGGTCGGTGGCATGCTCCTCTTGACGATCTCTCCGGCTCGGGCCTCGACCCCCACCGTGACCGTCGCCGGCCAGTTGCGTGGTGGTGATCAAGGTTTCGTCGCGGGCACCTACACGCTGTCGCGGGTTTCCACCGGTACCGGCCAGAGGATCGACGCCTCGGGCAACGTCACCACACCTGGGGGCGGTCGGGCCGTCGTGCTGTGCCTGTCGTCGGTGCCGTTCACCTCCCGGGTGACCGACTTCAACAACGATCCTCGGTGCGTACCGGGCACCGCCAACAGCAATGGTTCGGTGGTGTCGGCGACCGCACCCGTGCCTACCAATCTGGAATCGTCCTCGGTGTACGTCCAGTTCCGGATCCGGGCCCAGGACCCCGACGGCACGTTCCGCAACACCTATGCGGGCTGGCAGCCGCCGAATCGCGGGGACGACCAGTACGGCAATGTGGAGATCCCTCCGCCGGACGAGTCGTCGACCACCACCACCTCGACTTCGACCACGACGTCGAGTCCGACGACTTCGAGTTCGACCACGAGTTCGACGCAACCGACCACGACAAGTTCGACCACGAGTTCGACGCAACCGACCACGACAAGTTCGACCACGAGTTCGACGCAACCGACCACGACGAGTTCGACCACGAGTTTGACGCAACCGACCACTTCCACGACCACCGGGGATTCCACGACCACGACCACTGGGGATTCCACGACGACCACCGACCTCGAGGTCCTGCCGACCTCGGTAGTGCGCCAACCAACCACCGTGGTTCGCCGGCCGCCGATCGCCCGGGCGGGTGCCGACTCGTTGACCATGACGGCGATGGGGCTCCTCGCTGTGGTGGCCGGAGCGCTGCTGCTCACCCTGGAGGCGCGGTTGCGCCTCCGGCGCGACTGATTCGCCGCTCGGGCGCGAACTGATCCGCCGCCCCCGCCACGGCACAGGTCCGCCTCCCTGGCCTCGCGTGGTCCAAGATGAGGCCCATGCGAGCGGTGCTGCTCATCGTCGACGCGCTCCCGTTGCGCCACGTGGGCCCGAGCGCGACCCCCCATCTGCATGATCTGACCCGCGACGGTGGAGTGCTGCGCGCCGGGCGTTCCGTGCTGACTTCTGCCACCTATCCCAACCACGCCACCTTCGCCACCGGTGCCGCGCCGGTCGAGCACGGGTTGTTTGCCAACTGGGTCGTACGCGACGGGGTGCCGCATCCGGCCTGGCGGGTCGGTCCCGCGGTGCCGACCCTGTTCGACGCCGCCTCCCTCGGCGGTCGCTCGTCGGCCTGCGTGGTGGGCGATCATCGACTGATCGGGGTCATGGGGGCGGAAAAGGCCGACACGCACTGGCCCCCGGCTGGCCGGCTGCCCGAGGACCTGGTGCGCGATGCGCACGGCTACGCCGCCGATGCCGAGGTGCTGACCCGCTTGGCACCGCTGTTGGGCGAGGGGGGTCCGGACCTGGTGGTGGGACATCTGAACGAGCCCGACACCGCCGCCCATGTGTACGGCCCCGACAGCGAGGCGGCTCTCGCCGCGTATCGCTCCACCGACGCCGTCGTGGGCGAACTGCTGGAGGAACTGCGGCCAGGTTGGGACGATCTGCTGTTGGTGATCCTGTCGGATCACGATCAGGAGACGCTCCGTGCGGATGGTCTCATCGATCCCTACGCGTGCGCCCCGGACGGCGTCGTGGTGGTCCCGGAAGGCTCGGCCATGGTCGCCTGGGGCGCTGATCCCGCTGCGGGGGACTGGCTCGACGCGCTGGACGGCGTGGCCGGTCATGTCGAGGCGGCGCCGGGGGTCAGGATCGCGTGGGCTGAGCCCGGGCGCGGGTTCGCACTGCCGTCGGGCCTCGTGCCCGAGGGAACCGAGCCCGAGCCGGGCCAGCACGGCGGCATGAGCACGCGAACCCAGGTGTGCCTGGTGGCCGGGGGCCACCCACAGGCGGTGCGCCTTGCCGCCGCTTTGGCCGAGCGTCGCAACCCGGTTCCCGCCGCGGCATGGGCGCCCACCCTGGCCGATGCGCTGGGCCTGGTCATGCCGCAGGCCACCGGCGCATCGTTGTCGCCACGACGGTAGATTCGACCGATGGCCATGCCCGAGGTGGTTCCGGACCCGGTACCCGATGACGCCGCGGGCATCACCCCGCTGATCGAGTCGCCATCGGCGCGGCGCAGCCGGCTCGTGCTGGCGGGCTTCCTCACCCTGATGGGCGTGTTGCATTTCGCGTTTCCGGCGCCGTTCGACCGCCTGATCCCTCGGTGGCTCCCGGGACGGCCCCGGACCTGGACCTATACCTCCGGTGTGGCCGAACTGGGCTCCGCCGCGCTGCTCGCCCATCCCCGAACTCGTCGCATCGGGGCTTGGGCGGCGATGGGCACCATCGCCGCGGTCTATCCCGCCAACGTGCAGATGGCCCTCGACAACCCGCCCACGACGCTCCTCGGTGTGGGGGCGTGGGCCCGTCTCCCGCTGCAGTTCCCGATGCTGTGGTGGGCCCAGCGTCACAGCCGCTGAGACGCGAACCGGCGCCGGCCAGGAGCCGGCGCCGATTGCTTCGAACGAGGGCCTGGTCAGGCCAGGGTCTTGAGGGCGATGCTGAGTTCCTCGTTGAGGTTCCTGGGCACCGCGTAGCCCTCTTCGGTCCGGATCTGGTCGATGTTCTCGGCCACGTCTTCCATCGTGAGCTCGTGGTTGACGTACCCGGGGGTGACGCCGAGGAACACCCGGGCCACCCGACCGCCGCCGACCGAGTAGAGCTCGCCCGAGACCGAGCACGATTCGTGGGCCAGGTAGGCCACTACAGGAGTCACGAACTCGGGGCCGAGCTTGTCGGCGACCGGCCCGAGCAGTTCTTCGGTCATTCGGGTCTTGGCCACCGGTGCGATGGCGTTGGCCATGATGTTGTTCTTCGAACCCTCCACCGCCAGGACCCGGGTGAGGCCGACCAGACCCATCTTGGCGGCGCCGTAGTTGCTCTGGCCGAAGTTGCCGAACACGCCGGCGCCCGAGGAGGTGTTCACGATCCGGCCGTAGTTCTGCTCGCGCATGATCTGCCAGGCTGGCTGCGTGACGTAGAAGGCGCCGCGCAGGTGGACGTCGAGGACCGGATTGAGCTGGTCGGGTGTCATGTTCTTGAACGATCCGTCGCGCAGGATGCCGGCGTTGTTGATGATGATGTCGATGCGGCCGAACGAGTCGATGGCTGTCTGCACGATCGACTGGCCACCCTCGGGCGTGGCGACGCTGTCGTAGTTGGCGACGGCCTCGCCGCCGAGCGCCTTGATCTCGTCGACCACCTTCTGGGCGGCGGTCTCGCTGTGGCCGGTGCCGTCGGCGCTGCCCCCGAGGTCGTTCACCACGATGAGCGCACCGCGCTTGGCGAGGTCGAG
Source organism: Acidimicrobiia bacterium (assembly GCA_031376015.1). Lineage (GTDB taxonomy): Bacteria > Actinomycetota > Acidimicrobiia > Acidimicrobiales > JACDCH01 > JANMIX01. Next base: position 5,028 of record JANMIX010000374.1, read on the forward strand.
TGCGTGTGAGCGACCGAGACCACCGCCGGCACCGGTGATGATCGCAACCTTGCCGTCGAACCCGAGATCAGCCATGTCTGCTCCTGCGCGTCGTAGGTCGTTCTGAGGACCCGGCGAGCGTAGGCGGACCCCTCCGGGGGGTCCGAATCCCCCCTGGGGATCAGTCGCGCCCGCCCTGCAGCTTGGACAGCAGG
>JANMIX010000414.1:0-5900 GCA_031376015.1 Acidimicrobiia bacterium
CCCTTACCGCACGCCTTGATGTAGTTGCGGTGCGCCTGGGCCTTGCTGACGCCCGTCAGCAAGCCGGTGTCGATCATGTCGTCGATGGTTTCGAGCGCCAGATAGGGGTTCACTGCCGCGGCGCCATAGCCGAGCAGCAGCGCCATGTGGTGCACCTCGCGGGCCTCGCCGGTCTCCACCAGCAGACCCACCCGCGTACGGGTCTTCTCGCGGATGAGGTGGTGGTGCACCGACGCCACCAGCAGCAGCGACGGGATCGGCGCCATCTCCGCGCTCGAATAGCGGTCCGACAGGATGATCAGCTTGGCGCCCTCCTCGATGGCGGCCGACACCTTGGCGCGCACATCCTCCAGCGCCCGTCGCAGGCCTTCGCCACCCTCGGCCACGGGATAGAGACCGTCCACCGCGAAGGGGCGCAAGCCGGGATGGTCGTTGTCCTCGTTGATGTAGAGGATCTTGGCCAGGTCGGCATTGGAGATGATCGGGTACGGCAGCGCCAGCTGACGGCACGAAGCCGGTGTCGGCTCGAGGAGGTTCCCTTCGGGGCCGACCGTGGCCCCCAGCGCGGTCACCAGTTCCTCGCGGATGGCATCCAGGGGCGGGTTGGTGACCTGGGCGAAGAGCTGCTGGAAGTAGTCGAAGAGCAGCCGCGGCCGGCTGGAGATGGCGGCGATCGGCGTGTCGGTGCCCATCGAGCCGATCGGCTCGTAGCCCGACTTGGCCATCGGGCCGAGCAGGATCTTGAGCTCTTCGGTCGTGTAGCCGAAGGTGCGCTGGTGCGTCACCACCGAGCCGTGTTGGGGGGTGAGGAAGAAGCGCTCGGGCAGATCGTCGAGATGGACCTTGCCGGCGTGCAGCCATTCGGCATAGGGGTGCTCGGCAGCCAGGGCGGTCTTGATCTCGTTGTCGTCGACGATGCGGCCCTGGCTGGTGTCCACCAGGAACATGCGGCCCGGCTGCAGGCGGCCCTTCTTCACCACTTGGGACGCAGGGATGTCGAGCACACCGACCTCCGACGCCATGACCACCAGCCCGCCCTCGGTGACCCAGTAGCGCGACGGGCGTAGCCCGTTGCGATCGAGCACGGCACCGATGACGGTGCCGTCGGTGAAGGCGATGGAGGCGGGGCCGTCCCAGGGCTCCATCAGCGAGGCGTGGTACTGGTAGAAGGCGCGGCGGTCGGCCGGCATCGACTCGTGGTTCTCCCACGCTTCGGGGATCATCATCAGCACCGCGTGCGGGAGCGAACGTCCCCCGAGGTGCAACAACTCGAGCGCCTCGTCGAAGCGGGCGGTGTCGGAGGCGCCGGCGGTGCAGATCGGATAGGCCCGCTCGAGGCCGGGGATCAGGTCGCTCGCCAGCAACGCTTCCCGGGCCCGCATCCAGTTCTCGTTGCCCTGCACGGTGTTGATCTCCCCGTTGTGGGCGATCATCCGGTACGGGTGGGCCAGGGGCCACGACGGGAAGGTGTTGGTGCTGAAGCGGCTGTGCACCAGAGCCAGGCAGGACTCGTAGCGCTCATCGGCCAGGTCGGGGAAGAAGTCGAGAAGCTGCTGGGTGGTGAGCATGCCCTTGTAGACCAAGGTGCGAGCCGACAGGCTCGGGAAGTACACCGGCGTGCCCCCGGTGTCGACGACCTCGTGCTCGATTCGCTTGCGCACCACGAAGGCCCGACGATCCAGATCGATGCCCGACCACTGCGGCTGGCCCTCCGCGGCAGCCATGAACACCTGCCGGAACCGGGGCTGCACGTCTCGGGCCATCGAACCGATCATCGAGTCGTCGATCGGCACGTCGCGCCAACCGAGGACACGAAGGTCCTCCGCCGCGGCGATCTTGGCGATGGAGTCAATCGCGGCGGCGGCCTCGCCGGGCCCAGTGGGCAGGAAGGCGCATCCCACCGCGTAGGAGCCCTCGGCCGGGAGATCGAAATCGACCACGGCCCGGAAGAACGAGTCGGGTACCTGGGTCAGGATCCCCGCACCGTCGCCCACATTGGCCTCGGCCCCGGTGGCGCCACGGTGGTCGAGGTTGCACAGTGACCGCAGGCCGAGGGCCACGAGGTCGTGGCTGCGGCGGCCGTGCATGTCCACGACGAATCCCACGCCGCAGGCGTCGTGTTCGAACGCAGGGTCGTAGAGACCCTGCCGCTGGGGCAGATCAGACATGGCAATCCCGTTTCGCGTCGGAGCTCTTGGTTCCAGGCGCTACTCGTGGGACGACATTGGCCCGTGCAGCAGCCGTCCAACTGTAGACGCAAGCGCCGGGCTGACAGAAAACAGAAATGTCGAGGTCCGCCACCCGCCGCGCCGCGACGAGGCATCCTTGGCGCGTGTCCGACGCCGATCTTCCCACCGACCTTACCGACGAGGCGATCGAGGACCTCCGCCAGTTCCTCTGGGCCGCCCCCAGCCCGTTCCATGCGGTGGCCGAGGCGGCTCGCCGTCTGGAGGCCGGTGGCGTCCGGGAGGTCGCCGAAGCCGACGATTGGGGCTTCGTGCCCGAGGGCTACGTCGTGCGGGATGGCACCCTGGTGGCGTGGCGAGTGGCGGGCACCGCCGACCTCCCCGCCGGGATCCCGTGGCGCATCATCGGGGCCCACACCGACAGCCCCAACCTGCGCATCCGGCCCCGCCCCGATCTCCGCAGAGCCGGCATGCGCCAACTCGACGTCGAGCCCTACGGCGGCGTGCTGCTCAACTCCTGGCTCGATCGCGATCTGGGCCTGGCGGGCCGCGCCGTTGACGCCGAAGGCCGAGTGACCCTGTTCCGCACCGACGAGGCCGTGCTGCGGATCCCCCAGCTCGCCATCCACCTCGACCGCGACATCACCACGACGGGCCTGCTCCTGAACCCGCAACAGCATCTGCACCCGCTGTGGGGCACCGGCGCCGATGGACGTGCCTTTTCTGAACTGCTGGCCGAACTCACCGGTCGCGACGACGCGGTGGCGTGGGATGCGATGACCCATGACCTCACTGCACCGGCGGTGGTGGGCGGGGACCTGCTGGCGTCCGGACGACTCGACAACCTTGTGTCGTGTTGGGCAGCCCTCGCCGCTCTCGAAGCCAGCGCCCCGGCGCTCAACAGAATGGTGGTGCTCTTCGACCACGAGGAGATCGGCTCGCTCAGTCATCGCGGCGCCCAGGGCACCATGGTGCGCCAGGTGCTGGAGCGCATCACGCACTCCATGAGAGGTGACGCCGGCACGCTGGCACAGGTGGTCGCGACCTCGTTCTGCTTCTCGGCCGACATGGCCCATGCCACCCATCCCAACTATCCCGAGCGCCACGAGCCGAATCACCTGATCGCCCTGGGGGGCGGGCCGGCCATCAAGACCAACGTCAACCAGCGCTACGCCACCGATGCGGTCTCGGCCGCGCCGATCGTGCGGGCCGCCCGCAGTGCCGGCGTTGCCCTCCAGTGGTACGCCCACCGCAGCGACCTGCCCTGTGGGTCCACGATCGGGCCCGCCACCGCTGGTGCACTGGGCATACGGACCGCCGATGTGGGGGCGCCCATGCTGGGGATGCACTCGGCCCGCGAGACCATGGCGACCGCCGATGTCGCGCCCTACCGCGACCTGATGACGGCCTTTCTCTCGGGCGCGTGACCTTCGCCCCGATTTGAGGATTCGCGCCCGGCGAGTTCAGACTGCGCCGGGGTACACATGTCCGAGCTGAAGCTGACCAAATCCGAGCGCGAGACGCTGAAAGCCGTCTACCGGCTGACCAAGGGTGACGAGCCCGCCCACACGGGCGATCTCGCCGACCGTCTGGTGGTCAGCCCCTCGACCATCACCACCACCGTGAAGCGCCTCGCCGATCGCGAACTCGTGCAGCACGAGTTGTACCGGGGCGTCGTGCTCACCGCCGAGGGCCGCCGCCAGGCGGTGGCCGCCATCCGCCGGCATCGCATCGTCGAACGCTTTCTGGCCGACATGCTGGGCTACGCCTGGAACGAGGCCGACCGCCTGGCCACCTCCTTCGAGCACGACCTGCCCCAGGAGGTGGAGGACCGCATCTTCGTCGCCCTGCACCGGCCCGACACCTGCCCCCACGGGTTCCCCATCCCCGAGCCCGAGACCGACGAGGTCCCCGACCTGCCGCCGCTGTACGACCTCGAGCCCGGCGACGTGGCCGTGGTGGCCATCGGTGGCGCCACTGACCCCGATGTGGTGGCCTTCCTCGACACGCTGGGACTGCACCCCGGAGGCCGGGTGGAGGTCAAGGAGAAGCACCCCTTCGACGGTCCCTTGGTGCTGCGGGTCGACGGCAAGGACCGAACCCTCGGGCGCACCGTCGCCACCCAGGTCTACGTGCAGCGCATCGCCGGCTGAGGGGCACCGACTACACAGGCGCCTGCTCCGATTCGCCCGCCTCGCCGTTGCGGCGGCCCAGCCGGCGCAGCAGCACCAGCGCCACTGCGCCCAGTGCCGCCGCCGTGGCGAATGCCGCCCGTTCGCCCGAGAGATCCACGATGCCTCCCAACGCGAAGGCACCGAGACCCTGGGACACATCGAAGAACAGGGTGAAGGTGGCGATGGCCTGGCTGCGTTCCGACGCCGGTGCCCGCGAGACCACCAGCGGGAACAGCGACGGATAGAGCATCGACACCCCGAGCGAGTAGACGAACGTCCCCGCGTAGAGCCCGGCGGCGGTGCCCCAGGCGGCGATGATGGCCAAGCCCGTTGAGGACAGCACCAGCGCGATGGATGCACCCCGCACCGAGCCGAGCCGGTCCGGCAGGGTCGCGGCGAAGATCCGCACCAGCAAGACGATCACGGCGTAGAGGGCGAACACCCCTCCGGCGCTGTGTAGGCCGACCTGCTCGATGTACAGCGGCACGAAGGCCGAGAAGCCGGCGTACGCGGTGGTGGAGAGGGCCAGCACCACGCCTGGCCCCACTGCGGCGGGGTGCAGCAACCGCCGGCGGGTTCCCGGTGACGGGTTGCCCACCACGGGGCCTCCCACCCCATCGGCGCGCACCTTGACCGCCAGCACCACCGCCACGGCGCCCATCACTCCCGCCGCCGCCCACACCCATCCGAAACCGGCGCGTGTGCGCAGGAGTTCGCCCATGACCGGGCCCAATCCCAAGCCGCCGTAGACGGCGATGGAGAAATACGACGCGGCCTCGCCCCGGCGGTGTTCGGGGGCCAGATCCTGGATGAGCGTCGCCGCCCCCACGAAGAACAGCGCCTCTCCGCCCCCGGTCAGCAGGCGCAGCAGGACGAGGGGAGCCAGGCTGGTGGCCAGCCCGTAGGCGGCGGTGGAGGCGGCGGCCACCGAGCCCCCCAGGATCATCAGGAACGGGCGGCCCCGGGCGTCGCCCAGCCGGCCCGCCAGCGGGCGCAGCGCCGCGGCCGAGACGGCGAAGGCGCCGACTCCCACCCCGACGGTGCGGCCTGTACCGCCGAGTGTGTCCTCGATGTAGCGGGGCAGCACCGGTGCCACCGCCCCCAGGGCCACGAAGTACGCCAACGCCGATGCGGTGACCAGTACGAAGGCGGGCGTCAGCAACGAGGGCGTGCCGTCGGCCTTCATCAGGGCATCCTGTCGCCCCGACCCCGGTAGGGGTCCAATCGCGAGGACCGGCCGGCGGATCCTGCCGGGAGGGTGACGGTTCGAAGGTCCTTGCGTACAGCTGTTCGCCTCCCTACAGTGCGTACTGATGTTCGCCTCCGACGACGGTCCCCCGCTTACGACCGATCAGCAGGCGGCGGTCAACCACCCCGGCGGCCACCTGTTGGTGGTCGCCGGCGCCGGCACGGGCAAGACCACCATGCTGGCGGCCCGTGTGGCCCGCCTGGTGGAGCGGGGCACCGCCCCCGATCGGATCTGCCTCATGACCTTCAGCCGGCGGGCGGCCTCGGAGTTGCTCGCCCGGGCCGACGGCTT
>JANMIX010000444.1:0-1761 GCA_031376015.1 Acidimicrobiia bacterium
GGTCCGGGCGGCCCGCACGTGTGAATCGGTGAGGATGCCCACCGTAGGGAGATCGGGGCGCAGGGCGGTCAGTTCCGCCACCGGGGGCGCGTCGGTCGTGGTCAGGGCCTTCGACGCGGCGAGCATGGCTTTGCCGTCGGCCGCGGCCACGGTGAGGGCCAGGCCCAGCGGGCGCAGATCGACCAGTCCGTCCTCAGCATCGGGCAACTCGGTGACGGCGACACCGTCGATCGCCGGTTGGGGGAAACGGGTGGCATCGATGGCGGTGTCACCGGCAGCCAAGCGGTCGACGGTGTGCAGCATCGAGGCAGTCCCTCTGGCCATCCCCAGCCGCCGGGCCGTCTTGGCCACGATCCGGCTGGTCGGTGCGGTGAAGCGCCGCATGGCCGGATCGATCACGGCGTCGGGCATGCTCGTGGCCGCGACGGCGCTGCGGACGCTGCCGTCCCCAAACCGCGTGCGGGTGGCGAGGGGTCCGGTCAGTTGCAGGACACGATCGGCCTCCAGCGGCACGATGTGGCGTTCGTGGAAACGGCGGGCCGCCTCCAGCGACAACCGGGCACGAGACAACACCGCCATCGCCTCCAGCACCGTGCCCACCTGCTGCCACGCCGCGTGCACGAAGTCCTCCTGGTTGACGCGCACCACCTCGGCCCCCAGGCCGGCCGCCACCCGGGAGCGGGGGTCGAGGTTGAGTTCGCGGAACCACGGCGGCGTGTCGTCGGTGACCAACTGGCGGTTGGCATGGAAGGACGCGTAGGTGGGCGGACCCAATGGCTGCTCGCCAGGGGTGGTGTTGGCCACGCCGTCGATCCGGCCGTCGGCCGCATCGGCCAGGATGCTCGCCACTGCTTGCAGCCCGTCACGGATCGGCGCCGCGATCTGGTCGAGGGTCCCGTCGGTCAGTATCGGCGCCCGCAGGGCGCCGTCCATGTCGACGATGCGCTGAGGGTCGCCCTCGGGCAGCTTCACCACCGGGCTGGCGGCCCCGATGTGCATCCGCACGGTGCCGACCGTGACGGCCGCCTTCACTGGCTTGATGCGCCGGGCCAGGGACTCGAAATCACCGGCGGGTCCGGTGCCGAACTCCCAGTGGAAGTAGAGGGGCAGCGTCAGGTGCTCGGGGTTCGACCACGCCGGGCCCAGTGGCCCGGTCCCGGGCTTCTGGCCCAGACCGCGGGCCACGCCGGCATCGAAGGCGGGGACCAGGCAGGCGTACCACCGCTTGTCGGCCGCGAGCCGGCGGGGACACACCAACCGGGACACGTTGCGCTCCGGGTGGTCGCGCAGATCGGCGGCGAGATCGGGGGCGCTCTCGTCCCTCAGGACCTGGGCGTGGGCCCAGGCCCAGGAGTCGGCCAGGTCGCCCACCTCGGCGGCGGCGCCGCTCTCGATGGTGAGTTGGGGTAGGGGCGCCCCCGCCGGCACGGTGATCGTGACACCCGGCCGGCGCTCCACCACGACCAGCACCACCCACGGCTGCAGCCGCCCGTTGGCCGCAGGCGCGCCGGGGGTGAACAGCCAGGGCAGGTCGGGCGCGTCGAAATCGATCGCCGCCAGGTAGTTGGGTTCCACGTTGCTGGCATTTGCCCGCGGGGTTGTGCGCACGATCGAGGACGGATCGAGGCCGATCACGTCGCCGGGCCCGAACAAGGTCGCCTTGGGGGTGGCCGTGCCCGCACCGGCGATCACCACCTCCACGTCCACGGAGGTGCGTGCCGGCAGAGCGCCGGTGGCGGCCGGGATGGCGGCGGCGAGGCC
>JANMIX010000464.1:0-5905 GCA_031376015.1 Acidimicrobiia bacterium
ACCGCCGCCCTGTCGGCGTCGCTGCGCATCGCGAATGCGGGGTTCACGGCCTGGGCCCGTTCTAGGAACAGGGCCACCGCGGCCGAGTTCGTCCCCGCGCGGACATCGAGCGACGGCACCGGCCACAGATGCTCCCAACCAACCCGCAACCCCTCCCGGCTCGTGGCGATGACCTTCACCGTCGACGAGCGGGCCAGGATCGCCTCAATCAGGTCGGCGGCAGCATCGATGACATGCTCGCAATTGTCCACCACCAACAACATCTGACGCCCCTGTAAGGCTTGAGCGACCGCCGCTGCAACCGACATGCCGGCCTGCGGCGTGACCCCCAGTGTCGTGGCCACTGCGTCGGGCACGGCGGCGGGGTCACCGACCGGAGCGAGCTCGATGAGCCATACGCCGTCGGGGAACTCGCCGGTCAACTCGGCCGCCACTTGCACCGCGAGGCGGGTCTTGCCGACCCCGCCGACACCGGTCAAAGTCACCATCCGATGCGCCCGGACGAGCTCCCACAGTTCCTTCACTTCGGTGTCACGACCGACGAAACTCGTCGCCAGCACCGGCAGGTTTCCCGGCACCGCGTCCAACGTCTTCAACCCCGGGAACGATTCCCTCAACCCGTCGGCACAAACCTGGAACAAGCGATGCGCGCCCGACAGGTCCCGCAGACGGTGCTCGCCCAGATCGGCCAGCCCGACCCCGTCGAGCAGCGATGCGGTCGACTGCGCCACCAGGATCTGCCCGCCGTGCCCGACGGCCATCACCCGCGCGGCCCGGTTCAGCGCCGGCCCGAAATAGTCCTCCTCCCGCTGCTCCGCCTCCCCACTCGCGATCCCCATCCGCACCGGCAACGCAAGGCGGCGCTGGGCTTCGATGGCCGCATCGATCGCGGCCCGAGCCGACGAGAACGCAGCGCACACCCCATCCCCGGTGTGCTTGAACAACCAACCGCCATGACCCTCTACCGCAGCGCGCAACACCGCATCGTGCGCAGCCAACGCGCTCCGCATCGCTTCCGCATCAGCCTCCCAGCGGCGCGTCGAACCCTCAATGTCCGTGAACAGGAACGTCACCGTGCCCGACGGCCTCGCCACACCGCTCACGACTTACTCCCGCGCGCGGCGCGGACGAGTCGGATCTGCTGGCGGGCGTACCGCACCGCGTCTGCGAGTTCCATCGCCGCCCCGGCGGCCACGCAGTCCTCGAATCGTTCGGTCCCGAGCACGGTGCGGAGATGGTCCACGACGCCGGTCACGCCGACGACCCAACTGGTGCTGCCGCTGGTCGTCATGCCATAGATGGTGGCGGCCAGATCGGGGCGTTCGAACCGGTCGAAGAAGATGGCCAGAGTGGCCAGGGTGGCGACGGTGTCCGTGGTGGCGCCGGCCTGATGGAACGAGTCGATGGTGGCGTCGAACAACGCGAGGCCCGCTTCGAGATCCCCGTGGAGGGCTTCGAGCCCGGCCGCGTCCTGGGCGATCGCCGCTTCGATGTACACGACCCGGTGCTCCCGGCAGTAGGTAAGCCCATGACGAAACACGTCGAGGGCCCGAAGCGGGTCGGTCTCGGTGAACGCCCGCCCATACGCATACAACGCCATGGCGACCGAAAAGGGGTTGTTGCCGTGGGCGCGGGCGGCGACCAGGGCCTCGTCGGCGATGACCAGCGCCTCGTCGGGTCGTCCGATCATCGACAGGCCAGAGGTCAGCAGGGAGAGACCGAGGAGGCGCGTGTTGCCGGGCTGGGCAGCCATGGCGGTACCGATCTCCACGAGGCATTCCATCCGACCGGCCACCATATGAGCGACGGCCTCGAACAGTCTGCTCCAACCCGGCCCCAACGGCTGGTATCGGGGATCGGCCTCCAACGCCACCGCCGCCTCCGCGTAGGCGACCGCCTCCTCGGGACGCCCGACAAACAAGCAGCACGCGGCAGCCGTGAGGAGACGCGGAAGCTGCGTGACATCGGCCGCGACGGCCATGGGCAGGAGCTCCTCGGCCCACTCCACCGGCTCGAAACGGTTCAACGCCATCGCCATGACCGTCGAGTGGGCGGCTATCGCGGTAGCAGTAACAAGGTCGCCCCGATCGGTGGCCCACCGGAACCCGGCGCGCAGATTGGCGAACTCCGCGTCCAGCCAATCGGCCGCTCCGCGATAACCGGGCCCGTCCCACACGCTCCACTGGGCGACAGCCTGCTCCGCGTAGTAGCGGGCGTGACGATCCCGGACCGCATCGACGGCCCCGGTCGCAGCAAGCTGATCCTCGGCGAACTGGCGGATCGTCTCCAACAACCCGTACCGGGTGCCGACCCCCACCCTCCCGGCGGTAACCAATGACTTGCGGACCAGCGAATCCAACACATCCAACATCGTGTACTCATCGAGCCCCGCGCCGACCACCGCGGGGACGGCCGCAAGGTCGAAACCGCCGGCGAACAGCGAACCGTGCAGCAGCACCATCCGTTCGTCGCCGTCAAGGAGGTCGTAGGACCACTGCACCGCGTGGTGCAGCGTCTGATGGCGTTCGAGACCGCGGCGCGGGCCCGACAACAGGCGGAACCGGTCGGTCAACCGGGTCAGCACCTCGGCCGGGCTCATCGACACCATCCGCGCCGCGGCCAGCTCGATCGCCAACGCGATCCCATCCAGGCGCCGGCAGATCTCCGTCACCGCCACCGCGTCGGCGTCGCTGTCCAAGCTGAAACCGGCGACTACCCCCCGTGCCCGTTCCACGAACAATTCCACCGCAGCCGAGTACGCCCCTGCACCGGTGTCGAGGGACGGGACCGACCACAGATGCTCCCCTTCCACCCGCAAACCCTCACGCGAGGTGGCGATCACCTTCACCGTCGACGCCCTCGCCAAGATCGCCGCGACGAGATCGGCAGCGACGTCCAACACGTGCTCGCAGTTGTCCAAAATGATCAGCAATCGGCGGCCCGAGAGTGCCTGGGCGACGGTCGCCGTAACAGTCAGTCCGGCCTGTGCGGTGATCCCCAAGGCCGTTGCGACCGCGTCAGGCGCCGCGGCCGGGTCACCCACCGGAGCCAACTCCACCAGCCACACCCCGTCACCGAAGTCCGGCACCAACTCCGCCGCAACCTGCACCGCGAGACGCGTCTTGCCGACCCCACCCACCCCGGTCAATGTCAGCAGACGGTGCTCCCGCACCAACTCCGCCAGTTCCTTCACCTCGAGCTCGCGACCCACAAAACTCGTCACCTGCGCCGGCAGATTCCCCGGCACCGCGTCCACCGTGCGCAACGGTGGGAACGACGCGCCGAGACCCTCGGCGCGGACCTGGAACAGATGCTCGACACCCGACAGATCCCGCAGACGATGCTCACCCAGATCCACGAGGTCAAGCCCGCTGACGAGTCCCGCCGTCGACGCGCTGACCAGGATCTGGCCCCCGTGGCCCACTGCCATGACCCGCGCCGCCCGATTCAACGCCGGCCCGAAATAGTCATCACCACGCTGCTCGGCCTCACCCGTCGCGATGCCCATCCGCACCGGCAAACCAAGCGACCGCTGCGCGTTGATCGCCGCGTCCACAGCGGCACGCGCTGACGAGAACGCCGCGCACACCCCGTCACCGGTCTGCTTGAACAACCAACCACCCTGCCCCTCCACCGCGGAACGCAACACCCCGTCATGAGCCACCAACGCAGCACGCATCGCCTCCGCATCGGCCTCCCACCGCCGCGTCGAACCCTCGATATCGGTGAACAGGAACGTCACGGTCCCCGCTGGGCGGATCACGACAGCGAGAGTAGCGGGCGAGTCGCCACCGGCGACCGGAAGTCCCGCTACTTCCTCGCGCTCAAATATCAGTAGCGCCTCTTCGGAGTCCACCACGAACTCCTCGATCGCAACGCTTGCCTCCTTGAGGATCGCCACGGCAGCTGATGTCGGCGAGTTGCCGATCTGCAAAGAGACGACCTTGGGTGGAGCGCCATGGAGGAAGGCCAACTGACGGAAGTCCCCGTCCTTCGACACCAAGACGTAGTCGTTCAGGCGGGCGTGCTCCCAGACATCGCGATCATCAGCCCGATCCAACCCGACCAGGGCCACGTGAGTGCTGCCCCGAAGTCATCGGCAATGAATGCGACGAGGCGCCGGCTGAGGTTCTGGTCGAACAGCATCCTCACGCCGAGGCAGCCAACCGGCGCTCACGGCCCGCCGCGAACGCCAGCGCCGCACGGATGTGCTCGCGGCGAAGCTCTGGGAAGTCCGAGAGGATCTCGTCCTCGGACATGCCTCCCGCAAGGTACTCGAGGAGGTCGTACACCGTGATGCGCGTCCCGACAATGCAGGGCTTGCCGCTCCGGACCCGGCGCGCACCTCGATCAGTTCCAGCAGGTCCACGAATGCAGGCTACCGCCGCGGCGGTCCAACCCGCCGCCCGCTTGCGAGAGGCTTGGATCGAGTGTGCGGTTCAGAAACGTCACGGTGCCCGACGGACTGTCAGTCATGGCTGCAGTCTCGCAGCGACGGTGTCAGATTCGTGAGATCGCTTGCCGCGAGTGGAGACGGACGGGCCACGACGGGGGTCGCAGCCGTGTCGATCATCGGTTTCCGTTCGCGAGATCACGCCTTGATGATGTCGGAGCACGCGCCCGAACTCTGCGTCGACAAGACGCAGCGCCTCGTCGAGCGGCACGTTCATACCATAACCCTATGAACACACAGGCGTATGCGCGAGAGTCACGCTCCGCCCGGAACAGCTGGTCGGAGGCCATGCCAGCGGTCCGGTAACAGCGAGAGTCAAGAGTCGGTGGTCACGAGCTTCTTGCACCGGCTCCGGTGCAGGACCTCGAACATCACGACCGACCAGCAAGCGCGGCCCGGGCGATCCGGATCTGCTGGCGGGCGTAGGTGACGGTGTCGCCCGGTTCCATCGCCGCGCCGGTGGCGACGCACTCGTCGAAGCGTGACTGGCCGAGCACCGTTCGAAGGTGTTCGATGGTGGCGGGAAGGTTCGGCACCCAGGTGATGCCGGCATGCGTGGTGCCGTACAGGGTGGCGGCGGTTTCGGGTTGTCCGGTCCGGTCGAAGCACACGGCCAGCGCGGCGACAGCGGCGGGCAGGTCGGTACGGTTGCCGGCCAGGTGGTAGGCGGTAATAACGGCGTCGAACAGGTCCAGGCCGGTGTCGGGGTCGCCGTAGACGGTCTCGATGTCGGCCGCCTCGGACGCTGCTCTGGCCTCGAAAATCGGGATCCGCTCCTGGCGGCTGAGGGTCAGCGCTTGGCGGAAGGCGTCCAGCGCGCGGGCCGGGTCGGTGTCGGCGAACGCCCGCCCGACGCCGATCACCGTGAACGTGATCCACACGGGGTTGGCGTGGGCCCGGGTGATGTCGAGCGCCAGTGCGGCGAGGGCGCGGGCTTCGTCGGCCCGCCCGGCAACCGGCAGCAGGTACAGCAGCAGGGTCAGACCGATCACCTGGCTGAGGCCCGACTGGTCGGCCGCGACGCTTGTGTGGCCCGCCTCGTAACCAGCCAGAACGGACATCTCCTCGAGGTAACGGGCGACGTCGCGGTCGGCGAACATCTCCGCGACGGCCGCCCAAGCCCGGGTCCAAGCGGGGTGGAACGGGTCGTAACGGTCATCGACAGCCAAAGGCAAGGCCGTTCGCGACCACTCGGCACCGGCCTCGACCCGTCCCAAATAGCCGGCCAGGCCGGCTGCGCTATACAGGCGGGGCAGCTGCGCAATATCGGCAGCGGTCGCGGCGGGGATGAGCTCTGCGGCCCACCCGATCGGCTCCAACACCATCAACCAGAGCGCCATCACGGCCGTGTGAGCGGCGATCGCCGCCGCGGTGACCAGATCGGACCGGTCCGCCGCCCACCGGAACCCGCCCCGCAGGTTGGCCAACTCCGCGTCCACCCAATCCGCCGCT
>JANMIX010000474.1:0-3165 GCA_031376015.1 Acidimicrobiia bacterium
CCGATCGATTTCGGGGCGGGGTCGCTCACAACCGGGCGCTCGTCGATCCCTTGGGCCAGCGCCCACAGGTGCCGTCCACTGGCGTCGCCCAGGAACCGCACCGCCTCGCGCTCGCTCAGCGCCGCCAGGTCGCCGACCGTGGAGATCCCCCGGCTCTGCAGGCGGCTCAGCGTCTTTGGCCCCACCCCCCACAGCGCCCCCACGGGAAGCGGATGCAGGAAGGCCAGTTCCTGACCCGGCGCCACCACCTTCACTCCGAGACCGGCAAGCGGTCCGCTGCGACTGGCGCGGGGTTTGGCCGCTTCGGACGCCAGCTTGGCCAGGAACTTGTTGGGCGCCACGCCGACCGAACAGGTGAGGCCCTCGGCGTCGCGGACCCGCTCGCGCAGTTGCGCGGCCATCGCCGGCGCGGGGCCCAGCAGCCGCTGCGATCCGGTGACGTCCAGGAACGCCTCGTCGAGGCTGAGAGGTTCGACGGCGGGGGTGAGCTCGCGGAACAACGCCATCATCCGCTCGGACACGGCGCTGTAGTGGGCATGGTCGCCGGCCAGGAAATGGGCGTGGGGACACAGGCGCCGCGCCCGCATCGACGGCATCGCCGAATGGATGCCGTAATGCCGCGCTTCATAGCTCGCCGCGGCGACGACGCCCCGCCGGCCCGCGCCCCCCACCACCACCGGCTGACCGCGCAGCTCGGGGTGCCGCAGGAGTTCGACCGACACGAAGAACGCGTCCATGTCGACGTGCAGGATCGTGCGCGGCCCCATCCCGGTGCTCACAGCGACGAATCCGAACCGGCAACCTCGTAGAGGTGCCACGGCGAAGTGACCCCCTTGAGCTCATGGGCACCGAGGTCGGCGAACGCCAACCCGGACCCGGCGACGAGCGGCGGCACCGACTCCGACACCAGCACCTGGCCGGGCGCGGCGGCGCCCTCCACCCGAGCCGCGATGTGCACAGCGATACCGGCGATGTCGTCGCCGAGGAGTTCGACCTCTCCCGTATGCACCCCAGCCCTGGTGTCGATGTCGAGGGCGCGCCCTGACTGGCGCACCGCGAGGGCGAAGCGGATGGCACGGCCCGGTGCATCGAACATCGCCAGCACGCCGTCGCCGGTCGACTTCACCAGGCGTCCCCGGTGCCGCGCCACGTGACGCTCGACCATGTCGTGGAACCGGCGCAGCACCCGCCGCCACTCGTGGTCGCCCAGCGATGCCGCCATCACCGTCGAGCCGCTGATGTCACAGAACACGATGGTGGCGAGCACCCGGTCGGGATCGGGCAGCCGATGACCACCGGTGAGGAACTCCTCGGCCTCGGTGAGGAAGTCCTGCGCGGCGTCGAACCACAGGAAGCCGTCGGCAGACGCCAGTTCCACCAGCCGTGCGTCGGGGAGGTGCTCGGCCAGGTAGCGACCATGGGCCAATGGGATACCCAGCGCCGCGGCGGAATGCACGACGAGCACGGGTACATGGATCGAGGGGAGCACGCTTCGTACGTCGAGCCCGCGGATCACCCTGTGCATCGACTCCGCGGTTCCTGGGCTGGCGGCGAGGCGTTCGTAGCGCCCGTACCACTCGCGTGTACCGGCCTCGTCGGCAACGCTCGGCGCGAAGATCCGCAGGGAGTCACCGCTGCCCCACCGGGCGATACGTCGAGCGCTGTAGGCGTCGTCGAGTGCGGTCTCCAGCCCGATCGGATAACCGGGCTTCTGGGCACGGCAGGCGTAGGTGTTGGCCAGCACGAGCGAGACGATCCGCTCCGGGTGTGTTGCCGCGAACAACATCGCCACCGGTCCGGCCGAGCCGCTGGCCAGCAAGGAAACCCGCTCGACCCCGACCGCATCGAGGACGGACTCCAGGTCATCGAGCCAGGGGTCCAGCGATCCACCCGCGTCGACCGACACCGGATCCGACATGCCCACGCCGCGCTTGTCGAAGAGAATCACCCGGCTGAACGCAGCCAGGCGCTGGAGGAACTCCACCACCGCGGGTTCCTCCCAGAGGACCTCGATGTGCGACGTCCATTGCGGTAGGAGCACGACGGTGCCGGGCCCGTCGCCGAACACCTGGTAGGCCACATGCACGTCGCCTGATCTCGCATAGAGCGTCGGGGGCATCACCACGGCGGGACATTCACGGGCGTGACGTCAGCGGGCAAGGCGGGTCACCTGGGCTTCCGCCACCCGGTCGCCATCGACCCGGTAGCCAAAGGGGCGGGGCGGCGACTCGGCCTCCCACCGCTGATCGAGCCATTCGGTGAGGGGTTCGCGGACCCAGGGGTGGCAACCGCCGAGTTGGGCCTCGCAGTCGGCGAGCGACACAAAGCGGGCATCCACGACGATGCCGTCGGGATCGGCCACGCACAACGCCCCCTCGAAGGCCAGGGCCACGTGCACCTCGGCCCGCAGTCGCCATCCGAGCCCGGGAGCCTCGGCCACGACCTCGTAGAGGGGACCGCCCCAGGAGGTGACCAGCAGCCCCGTCTCCTCGCGAACCTCCCTGGTGAGCCCATCGAGCAGCGACTCACCCTCGGCGACCTCGATCACGCCACCCGGAGGGCTCCAGTCGAGCGTGCCGTTGCGCCGCAGGTTCTGCACGAGCAGCACCGACTCGTCCTGCAGCACGATGCCGCCCGCCACCATCCATTCGCGCAGCCCGGCCACGATCTGAGGGTAGGCCGCGACGGCCCGGCCTCCGGCCCCTTCAGGATCCGGAACCCCCCTCGCCGCCGAGAGACCTCGAGAACCGCCATGGCGGAGGCCGAGCCGCAGCGCCACCGGTGACACAGAGCCCAGCCGCAGCGCCGCGCCAGTGACACAGAGCCGAGCCGCAGTGCCACCGGTGACAGCCCGGTGGAGCGCGAGCGTTGTCGCTCGCTGGGGTAAGCCCCATACGATCCGCACCCATGGATTCAACCCAGGGCGAGCCAGCCCCCGGTGTCGCCTCGGCGCTGCCGTCGGTCGCGGCGCGGGTGATCGCCTTCGCCGCCATCCTGGTGGGGGGTGGCTGCGGCGGCGGCGTGATCGGGTTCTCGCTGGTCGACCTCCTGGTAACCGACGCCTCCTCCTCGGCGCGCTCGGTGGGTGCGCTGGCCGGCGCGCTGGCCGGCGCGCTCGGAGTGGCCGTCGTGGCCGTGCTGGCGTTGCGGGCCATGGGCGAGTGG
>JANMIX010000479.1:0-4157 GCA_031376015.1 Acidimicrobiia bacterium
ACACGTTGCGATCTCTCGCCCGTCCCGGCGATGTGCTCGCCGCCATCGGGCCGGCCGCCGATCAGGCGCTGGCCGAGGTGGTGCGGCGCGCTCCCGCCTGGGGTCTGTCGACGTGCTGGCTTGGAACCGGGCCCCGCCCCCCCGCAGCCGACACGGTGGACCACCTCCTGTGGTGCGAGGCGGGCGCCGAGCACGACGGGCGTCTCGTGCTCGCCTACCACCTGCTGTGGGAACTCACCCATGTCTGCTTCGAGCATCCCGGGTTGCTACAGCCACGAGACGTGTGCGAAAAGGATGTGTGCATCACCTGTTCCGATGAAGGCCGCCTGGCCGAGGTGGTCGCGGTCGCCGGCGAGGTGGCCACGGTCCGCACGGCGCGCGGGGTGGAGCACATCGACGTGACCCTGGTGGACGCGCTGGCACCCCATGATCTGGTGCTGGTGCATGCAGGTACCGCCATCGAGGTGATTCGGTGACCGACTTCCTCTACCCGTTCATCGAAGGCGACGAGCGAGACGCCGGCGCGTTGGTGGCCGACCTGGCCCGCTCGGCCGAGGCCAAGGCGGTGCTGAGCGCCGACCTGCGTCGAACGACGCTCGCCGCCGTCGCACCCACGCTGGCGGTCGCCGCGCTGGCGATGGCCGCTCGGATGAATGCGGGAGCGCGGGTGTTCACCTTCGGCAACGGCGGCAGCGCCACCGACGCCCTGGGGTTCGCCGCGCTGCTCGCCCGCCCTCCGTGGGGCCGCCCGTTGGCAGCGCATTGCCTGGCCGAGGATCCCTCGGTCGTGACCGCCCTCGGCAACGACGTCGGGTTCGACCTCGTCTTCGCCCGTCAACTGGCGGCGCACGCCCAGCACACCGATGTGGCCATCGGCTTCTCCACTAGCGGCAATTCCCGCAACGCCCTCCTCGCCTTCGCAGAAGGGAAGGGACGCGGCCTGCTCTGTATCGGCCTCGCCGGCTACGGCGGGGGCGAGTTCCTCGCCGCCGGTCTGGATCACTGCATCACGGTGCAGTCCGACAGCGTGCACCGGGTGCAGGAAACCCAAGCGGCATTGGCCTTCGCCCTCTGGAGCGGGCTGCAGACGGCGCTCGGCGAAGCGCCGGCACAGGAAGGGACCAGCACATGACCCCACTCGAGGACACACCCGGCGGCCGGGAATCCGCCGTGCTGGAGCGGATCGAGGCGTTCCGCCGCCGGCGTCCCCGGCTGAACGACACCGTGGTGACCCTGGCCCACGGTGCCGGCGGCAAGGCCTCGGCGGCGTTGGTGGACGCAGTCTTTCTCGACGAATTCGGCGGGGAACCGGGCCCGCTGGCAGACGCCGCCACCCTCGCCCTCGACGGCGGCGCCCGACTGGCCTTCAGCACCGACTCCTTCGTCGTGCAGCCCCGCACCTTCCCCGGTGGGTCCATCGGTGACCTGGCCGTCAACGGCACCGTCAACGACCTGGTGATGGCAGGTGCGCGGCCCCGGTGGTTGGCGGTGGCCTTCGTGCTCGAGGAGGGTCTTGCCGTCGAGGAACTGCGCCGGATCGTGGCCGATATGGCCGCCGCCGCCCGCGAGGCGGGGGTGACGGTCGTGACCGGCGATACGAAGGTCGTGCAACGCGGCGCGGCCGATGGGATGTACATCACCAGCACCGGCGTGGGCGTCATCCCCGACGGACGCCGGCTCGGCCCGGAACTGGTCCAGCCCGGCGACGTCGTGCTCGTGTCGGGCACGCTGGCCAACCATGGGATGGCGGTGATGCTGGCCCGCGGCGACCTCGCCCTCGACGCCGACATCCGCTCCGACACGGTCGCGCTCGGTGGGCTCGTCGAGGACGTGTTCACGGTGGCGCCGAATACCCGCTGGCTGCGCGACCCGACCCGCGGCGGCGTCGGCACGATCGCCAACGAACTCGCCCGCGACGCAGGTATCGCCGTGGTACTCGACGAAGCCGACCTGCCCATCGATCCGGCGGTGGCCGGTGCCTGTGATCTGCTCGGGATCGATCCGCTCTACGTGGCCAACGAGGGAAGGGTCGTGGCGGTGGTGGCCCCGGACGAGGCCGACGCCGCCCTCGCCGCTATGCGGGCCCACCCCCACGGGTCTGGCGCGGCCCGGATCGGCGAGATCGCGGCAGAGCCGGAAGCGATCGTGGTGCTCCGCACCTCCTTCGGCGGCACGCGGATCGTGGACATGCTCGTCGGCGACCCGCTCCCCCGCATCTGCTGATGGACGCCGGGTCGAGCGTGGTGCGCGAGCGGTTGCGCGTCACCGGCACGGTGCAGGGTGTCGGCTTCCGTCCGTTCATCTACCGCCAGGCCGTCGCCCTGGGTCTGGCCGGCTTCGTGCGCAACGACACCGCCGGCGTCGTGATCGAGGCAGAAGGGCCCGGTGATGCCCTCGAAGAGCTGACGCGGCGGATCACCTCGGAGGCCCCACCGCTGGCGCGGGTCGAGACCGTGCGACGCGAGACCCTGCCATTGCGTGGCGCCGGCGGGTTCACGATCGACACGACCCAGTCGCAGGGACCGATCTCGGTCATGGTCACCGCCGATGCCAGCACCTGCGAGGACTGCCGCCGAGAGATCCTCGATCCCGCCGACCGGCGCTTCGGCTACGCCTTCACCAACTGCACCAACTGCGGGCCCCGGTACACGATCGTCGAGTCGGTGCCCTACGACCGGGCGAACACCACCATGGCCGGCTTCGTCATGTGCGAGCGCTGCCAGGCCGAGTACGACGATCCCGCCGACCGGCGTTTCCATGCCCAGCCCAACGCCTGTGCCACGTGCGGCCCCCGACTGCGGTGGCACACGACACCGACACCGGCACCGACACCGACCGCGATACCGACCGCGACACAGGGCATCGAGGGCCACGATGCCCTGGCGGCGGCGGCCGCGGCGCTGGAGGCCGGCGCCATCGTGGCCGTGAAGGGACTGGGGGGCTACCACCTTGCTGCCGATGCCACGAACCAGGCGGCGGTGAGCGAGCTGCGCCGGCGAAAGGCCCGGGATCACAAACCTTTCGCGGTGATGTGCGCCGATCTCGAGATGGCGGCGACCTGCGTGGAGATCTCGCCCGACGCGGCGACCGCGCTCGCCGCTGCGGCGCGACCCATCCTGCTGCTCCCCCGCCGAACAGCCTCGCCCGTGGCCGAGCAGGTGGCGCCCGGTCTCGACGAGGTCGGTGTCCTGCTGGCCTACACCCCGCTGCACCATCTGCTGCTGGCGGCGACCGGCCGGCCGCTGGTGATGACCAGCGGCAACCTGAGCGACGAGCCGATCGCCCACCACGACCTCGACGCGCTCGATCGCCTGGCCCCGCTGGTCGACGGGTTCCTCACCCACAACCGGCCGATCCACATCCGCTGCGACGACTCGGTGGCACGCATGGATCGTGGCCGTCTCCGGCTACTGCGCCGGAGCCGGGGTTTCGCGCCGGCGCCGCTTGCGCTGCCGGTGACGGCGAACGCCACCGTGCTGGCCGTGGGGGCCGAGTTGAAGTCCACCATCGCCGTGGCCCGGGGCGCTTCGGTCGTGGCCAGCCACCACCTGGGCGACCTGGAGCACCTCGCCACCTACACGGCGTTCCAGCAGGCGGTCGTGCACCTGCCCGCACTGTGTGGCGTGGCACCTGAGGTCGTCGCCCACGACCTTCACCCCGAGTACCTGTCGACGAAGTTTGCGCTCGAGTGCGGGCTGCGACCGGTGGCCGTGCAGCACCACCATGCCCACATCGCGTCGTGCCTGGTGGAGCACACGCACACGGGCCCGGTGCTCGGCATCGCGTTCGACGGGCTCGGCTTCGGGACCGACGGCACGATGTGGGGCGGCGAGCTCCTCGTGGCCGACCTGCGGAGCTTCGAACGCGTGGGCCACCTCGCGCCGGTGACGATGCCGGGAGGGGTGACGGCGATCCGTGAACCGTGGCGGATGGGTGTGGCATGGGCTGCGGCGGCAGGGATCGAGGCGCCCTTCGACGACGAACGGCTCGACGCGGTCGCCGCGCTGGCGGCCCAGGGGACGGGACCGGTCACGACGAGCATGGGCCGGTTGTTCGACGCGATGGCTGCGCTGCTCGGTCTGCGCTCGAACGTGACATACGAGGGTCAGGCTGCGATCGCCCTCGAATCGGCGGCGCGGACGGTACCGCGGGCCGAG
>JANMIX010000527.1:0-2057 GCA_031376015.1 Acidimicrobiia bacterium
ACGGACTCCGGCGAGAGCGCCCCGGCGAGGCCATGCTGGAACACGACATAGCCGATCGCCAGCAAGAACGGCCACCAGTCCTGGTACAGCGTGATCACGCCGATCATCACGAAGTAGTGGAAGTGCATCTCGATGACGCCGCCGGAGAGGTGCACCAACGCTGCAGAACAGGTGAGCAGACCTATCGACGCTGCGACCGTGGAAACGCGCCTCGCCGCGGAGGACCACGTCGCCAACGTGGCCATCGAGGCGATGAGGGCAATCTCGAACAGTCCGTGGGCCAGTCCGGCGCCCTGGTACAGGGCGAAGGCGAGCACGGCGGGGATGTGGAGCCAGAGCACGACGAGGATTCCGCGGTGGCGTTGCTGCCACACCGCCTCGGGAAGGGCCGCACCCGAGGGGAGCCACGCCCGCAACCGGGCGCGCCGTGCCGCGTCGGCTGACCCGGCCAGCACCGCAGGTTTCGCACGAATCGCCTCGGTCACGGCGCCTTTATCGGGGGCTTCGACCCTTGGGTGAACATGAAATTGGCATTTGACCTGATCGGGCTATGAATTCTCTGAGCACCGCACCGGAGGATTCATTGCCGATTCCGCTGGGGATTCCGCGATGACACGATTCGCGGTGGACCCGCGTTCAGCGGGGCAGGCCGAGGGCTGCGTCGTAGGCCACTCGGCGGGGTACGCCCAGTTCGGCGGCCACCCTCGCCGCCGCGTCGCGGGCCGACAGCCCTTCGTCGCGAGCCTTGGCCACCGCGGCGACCACCTCCTCGGACGTGGCGGGCGCACCGGGCGGCGCCGGTGCCAGCACCACCACGATCTCGCCGCGAGGCTCGCCCGCCGAAGCCCACTCGACCAGCTCGGCCAGCGATCCGCGGCGCACCTCCTCGTGCAGCTTGGTGAGCTCGCGCCCCACCGCGGCGGGGCGGTCGGGGCCACACACCGCGGCCAGATCGGTCAGGGTGCGGGCCAATCGGTGCGGCGACTCGTAGAACACCACCGTGCGGGTTTCGGTGCTCAGTTCGGCGAGGCGATCGGCACGCGCCTCGCCCTTGCGGGGCAGGAACCCCTCGAAGGCGAAGCGTCCGGTGGGCAGCCCCGACGCCACCAGGGCGGTGACGGCGGCCGACGGACCCGGCACCACCTCCACCGTGAGGCCGGCCTCGGCCACCGCTCGCACCAGGCGCTCGCCCGGATCGGCGATACCAGGCATGCCTGCATCGCTCACCACCACCACTCGCTCGCCGCGGCCCACCCGTTCGACCACCTCGGCGATGCGGGCCGCCTCGGTGTGATCATCGAGGCGGATGAGGGGCTGGCCGTCGCGCCGGCCCATGCCCGCCAATTCCACCAACCGCCCGGTACGGCGGGTGTCCTCACAACAGATGGCGGCTGCGGTGCGCAACGCCTCCGCGGCGCGGGGCGGGAGGTCACCCAGGTTGCCGATGGGCGTGCCCACCAGCACGAGGGCGCCGGCCGTCACCCCTCGACGTCCAGCACGTCGCCCGGTTGCAGGTTCCAGCGCCCGAAGGCGCCCGCCTCGGCCTCGAGCACCGCGTGGGCCCGCCAGGCCACCCGCACCGGTCGCCACGGCGGCATCCGGACGATGCGCAGCACCTTGAGGTCGCGGTCGCAGAAGGCGACGTCGATGGGGAAGCGCATGCCCAGGGTGTGCACCGAGCGGGCCGGGCGCAGGAGCAGCGCGCCCTCGATGCCGTCGCGACCCAGCAGGCCGCGAGCCCGGGCCCGGGCCGAGGTTGCCTCCTCGAGGATCGCAAGCACCTCACCCTCACGCAGCAGCCACGGCACGGCGAAGTTGTACACGCTGGACGACCCGGCAGGGATGCCGGGCCACCCTCACGTGCGGAGCCCGCTGGTCAGGACAGGGTGCCGACCGTGTAGGTGATGCCGGCGTCGCCGTACTCGCCGCCGTAGATGAAGCGCATTCCCGACGTGTAGACGCCCGAGAACCGCATGGTGAGCCGCAGGGCGTAGCCGGCGGGCACGGCAGTGGGCGGCACGTCGATGGCGAAGGTGCAGAGCGTGGGGGTGGATCCC
>JANMIX010000554.1:0-2275 GCA_031376015.1 Acidimicrobiia bacterium
CGTGGCCCGCAGCACATCGATGGGTCCGAGGCCCTCACGCAGGCGCCCCGAGACCTGCGAAGTGAGGTGCATCACGTGCGAGTACCGCTCGAGCGTCATCATCTCGTCGACCTGGCAGGTGCCGAAGTCGACCACGCGGCCCACGTCGTTGCGGGCCAGGTCCACCAGCATCACGTGCTCGGCTCGCTCCTTGGGGTGCTCGATCAACTCCGCGGCCAGACGCCGGTCGTGCTCATCGGTGCGGCCCCGCTTGCGGGTACCGGCGATGGGTCGAGAGATCACCCTGCCGTCGAGCAACTGCACCATCGGTTCGGGTGACGAACCCACCAGCGACACCGAGGGATGACGGAAGAAGTACATGTACGGGCTGGGGTTGACCTGCCGTAGCGCTCGGTAGAGGTCGAAGGGGTCGGCGTCGAGATCGAACTCGAAGCGCTGCGACAACACGACCTGGAAGATGTCGCCGGCCAGGATGTACTCGCGGGCGGCGGCCACCGCCCGGGCGTAGTCGCCTTCGCGCATGCTGGAGCGCACCTCGGGCAACGCCTCGTCGGGATAGGGCGGCTCCACCAGGGGTTCGTCCAGCGCCCGCGCGCCATCGGCGGCCAGCGCGTCGAGCCGGGCCGTCGCCTCGTCGTAGCAGTCGTCCAGCACTTCGTCGGACACGGGCGCCGCCGACCCACCGTCGAGCGCTCCGGGGATGAAGGCGTTGGCCACGAGGGTCACCCGCTGGCGCCAGTGGTCGTAGGCGGCCAGTTCGCCGATGATGCTCATCACCGCATCGGGATTGTGACGGTCATCGGGCGGTACGTCGGGCAGGTGCTCGACCTCGCGCACCACGTCGTAGCCGAGGTAGCCCACCAGCCCGCCGTGCAGCGGCGGGAGTTCGGGAAGGCTCGGTGAGCGGTAGGTGTCCAATACCGCCTCCACCGTGGCCAGGATGCCGTGATCGAGGGGGATCTGGGGACTCACCCGGCCCCCCGTCACCTCGACGTCGCTTCCTCGGGCCAGGAAGGTGGCGGCGGGACGGCGACCGACGAAGGACCACCGGTTCCAGCGTTCGTGCTCCACGGACTCGAGCAGGAAGCCGGGTTCGTCGCCGACCGTGCGCAGGAACCCTGCCACCGGGGTGGTCAGATCGGCCAGCACCTCTCGCCATACCGGCACCACCGAGTGCTGACGGGCCAGCGCCCGGAACTGATCACGGGACGGTTGGGTCACCCCTCACCGAAGGCCCGGTAGAAGCACGACCGCTCACCGGTGTGACACGCCCCCTTGCCCTCCTGTTCGACCACGAACAGCAGCGTGTCGCCGTCGCAGTCGTAGTAGGCCTGCCGGATGAACTGGCGGTCACCGGAAGTGTCGCCCTTGCGCCACTCCTCCTGGCGGCTGCGCGACCAGAACACCGTGCGGCCCTCCTCGAGGCTGCGGCGCAGGGTGGTCTCGTTCATCCACGCCACCATCAGGACCTGGCCGGTGCCCTCCTCCTGCACCACGGCGGGCACCAGGCCGGCGTCGTCGTAGCGCACCGTGGCGAGTTGTTCGGCAGTGGCGTCGATGGGGGTCACAACCGGCACGGTGGGCGATCCTACGGCCCCGCCCGCTCGGTCAGGAAGTGAGAATCACGCCAGCCGCGCCCGCGGGGCGGCGGCGGCACCCCGCTCACAGGTACAGGCCGGTGCTGCCCTCTTCGAGGCGTCGGGCGGCCACCGCGTGCACGTCGCGCTCGCGCAGGATCACGTAGTCGTCGCCGCGCACCTCGACCTCGTAGCGGTCCTCCGGGTTGAACAGCACCTGATCGCCGGGTTCGATGGCTCGCACGTTGGGGCCGCAACCGATCACCTCGGCCCACGACAGCCGTTTGGACATCTGGGCGGTGGCGGGGATGAGGATCCCTCCGGTGGACCGTCGCTCCCCTTCTTCCTTGGAGATGCTCACCAGTACCCGGTCGCTGAGCATCTTGATCGGAAGGCCATCGGCGGCGGACATAGGACGATGAGGGTACCGGTCCGCGCCGGCGCTGCTGACGGCGCGGCGCTACGCCGGCCGCACTGCGATCCCGCGGGCGGACATCAGTGCCTTGGCCTCTCCGATGGTGTGCTCGCCGAAATGGAAGATGGAGGCGGCCAGCACGGCATCGGCCCTACCCTCGGTGATCCCCTCGACGAGGTGCTCGAGGGTGCCGACACCGCCTGACGCGATGACCGGAATGGAAACAGCATCTGCGATGGCGCGTGTCAGGGCGAGGTTGAAGCCCTTGCCCGTGCCGTCACGG
>JANMIX010000561.1:0-3346 GCA_031376015.1 Acidimicrobiia bacterium
CACAAAATGACTCGTGCCAACCGACCGCGCCGGTAAGGCTGCTCCGATGCCCCACCGCTGCCAGTACGTTGATGTCTTCACCGATCGCCCGCTGACAGGCAACCAACTGGCGGTGTTCGACGACGCCACCGAGATCCCCGAGCATCTCTATCAACCCTTGGCGCAGGAGATCGGCTTCTCCGAGACCACCTTCGTGCTCCCGGGCGACCGGGTCCGGATCTTCACCCCGCACACCGAACTGCCCTTCGCCGGTCATCCGGTGCTCGGCACGGCCCGCGTCCTGACCCGACGCCGCGGCAGCGACGCCGTGACGCTGCAGACCGGGCGGGGTCCGGTCCCGGTGACCTTCGACGCCACCGGGCGCGGCACCATGACCCAGCCCGTTCCGGTGGCGAGCCCCTGGCCCTGCCCCGAGGAGGAGCTGTGGCGCGCGCTGGGCCTGCGACCCCACGACCGGCACCCCGCCGGGATCGCACCACAGGTGTACGACAACGGGCCCCGTCACGTGATCGTGGTGGCGGCGTCGCCGTCGGCTGTCGACGGTCTCCAGCCGGATCTCGGCGCTCTGGCCGCCTTGAGCCCGGGGGCCGGCGTGGGCGTGGTCGCCGCCCTGGCCGAGCCGACCACGTTCCTGGTCCGGTACTTCTTCCCCGGAGGGGGTATTTCCGAGGACCCGGCAACCGGGTCGTTGGCTGGGCCCCTCGCGGTGCATCTCGTCGCCCAGGGTCTCGCCATAGCCGGCACCGCCCTGACGGTGCGGCAGGGTGAACAGATGGGACGCCCCTCGGTGCTGTATCCCACCGCCCACTCCGACGGTCGGGTCACGGTTGCCGGTGATGTGGTGTTCGTCGGTGAGGCCTTCTTCTCCTGGGATTGAGCGGCTGGCTCAACCCGCCCGTTCCCGATGATCAATTCGTTCGACCGCACCCTGCTCGGCCGTCATGCTGTGGGTCGTGGTGGTGCACCGATCGATCGAGGAACTGGCCCGCGGCGTCAGCGACGTTCGACGCGCACCCTGCGATGGTGGCCTGCTGCGGCTGATCGCACGCCGTCCCGGTCCCGACGAGCGCGAGGTGCTCGCGGACGCGGAGTTGGATGTCACCGCGGGGTTGATCGGCGACACCTGGTCGCAGCGGCCGAGCCGCCGGATGCCAGAGGGGCAGCCGCACCCCGACATGCAGCTCACGCTGATGAACGCGCGGGCGGCGGCCTTGTTCGCGGTGACACCGGATCGGTGGGCGCTGGCGGGCGATCAGCTCTACGTCGACCTGCATCTTGGTGAGGACAACCTGCCCGCGGGAACGCGGCTCTCCATCGGCGGCGCGGTCGTGGAGATCACGGATCAACCCCACACCGGGTGCGCCAAGTTCGCCCAACGCTTCGGCCTCGACGCCCAGCGGTTCCTCTCCTCGCCGGACGGGGTGGCGCTGCGGCTGCGCGGCATCAATGCCCGGGTGCTCGTCGGTGGCCGCATTGCCGTCGGTGACGTGTTGACGAAGGTGCCCTGAAGCGCGCCACGGCGGCGCGTATCGGCGTCGCACGGGTAGCTTCGCCCGGTGAACGTCCACCTCGTCGACGGGACCTACGAGCTCTTCCGGTATCACTTCGCTCCCAACAACCGCGACCCTGATCGCGGTGCCGTGCGGGGAGTCCTGGGTTCGCTACTCATGCTGCTCGAGGGCGGCGCCACGCATGTCGCCATCGCCACCGACCACGTGATCGAATCGTTCCGCAACGATCTGTGGGCCGGCTACAAGACCAGCGCGGGAATGCCTCCGGAGCTGCTCGGCCAGTTCAACCTGCTGGAGGATGCGCTGGCGGCGATGGGGTGTTGCGTGATGGCGTTGGTCGAGCTCGTGGCCGACGATGCGCTGGCGGCCGCCGCCCGGGTGGCGGCCGCCGACGATCGGGTCGAGCAGGTGGTGATCTGCACGCCTGACAAGGACCTGGGCCAGTGCGTGGGTGGCAAGGTCGTGCAATGGGACCGCCGTCAGGACGTGATCTACGGGGTCGAGGGCGTACGGGCGAAGTTCGGTGTGGACCCCGCGTCCATCCCCGACTGGTTGGGCCTCGTGGGCGACTCCGCCGACGGCTTCCCCGGCCTGCCCGGATGGGGTGCCAAGTCTGCCGCCTCGGTGCTGGCCCGATACGGCCACCTCGAGCAGATCCCCCCCGCCGGCGACGACTGGCAGGTGGACGTGCGCAACAAGGGCCGGTTGGCGTCGACGCTGCGCGAGCAGTTCGAGCTGGCGCTGCTGTTCCGGCGCATCGCCACCGTCGAGTCCGGCGCCGAGGTCATCGGATCGGTGGATGAACTGCGCTGGGCCGGACCCCTCGACGGGTTCGGGTCCGTCGCCGAGGCAGTTGGTGGCACCGGGCTACTGGCCCGGGCCGACAAGCTGGCCGCCGCTCGGGCCTGAGGTCGCACCGTCGGCGGAGCCGAATCCTCAGCTCAGAACAGGTGGCTGATGGTGAGCAGCACTTCGTCGGCGACGGCGAAGCCACCCAAGTGGCTCTCGCCGGGCCGCAACGACAGCGTGGCGTAGGGCAACTGGAGGATGGCCGCCTCGGCGCCGTCGAGGGGCACGATCGAGTCGGAGTCGCCATGCCACCAGTGCACCGGCACCTTCACGTCAGCCAGGCGGAAGTCCCAGTCGCGCCCGAAGAGGCGGGCGTCGTCGACCACGGCGCCGAATCGGGTGGCGCTCGCGTGGCTGATGTCGTCGATGAACATCGCTTCGATCTCGGGGTCGTCGAAGACCTCCTGATCGCCCGGTGGCATCAACGACGAGAACCCGCGGTAGGCGAAGTGCGACAGCGGGATGATCGGCTGGATGATCCCCCACAACGACATCGCCAACGGGATCCGGGCCGCCGAGATCGCCCACGTGAACGTGCGGGCGAGGTTGACGACTCCGGTGGAACAGGCGTCGGGTCCGGCCGAGGGCACGACGCCGCCGAGGATGCCGGCGCCCACCACGCGGTCGCCCAGCAGCGCGGCGCAGGCCAGCGCGTACGGTCCGCCGCCGGACAGGCCGACCACGGCGAAGCGCTCGTGGCCCAGTTCGTCGGCCACGGTCGAGATGTCGGCGGCCCAGTCGGCGATCGCCCCGTAGGCATGGGGCGTGGAGACGCCCACCCCGGGTCGCTCCACCAGGACCACCCGAAGACCCAGTTGCTGCGCGGCGCGCCGGCCCGAGGGGGCCAGTTGACGCCTTCCGCCAGGGGTGCCGTGGAACCACAGCACCAGGGCCGCGAGCTGCCGGAGGTCGAGAGCGTCGGCGGCAAGCTGGGCCGCTCCGAGACCGCCACCGACCCCGCGCCTGTCGAGATGATTGAGACCACC
>JANMIX010000630.1:0-6611 GCA_031376015.1 Acidimicrobiia bacterium
GCCGCATGGGCGCGTCACTGTACCCAGCCATGGGCGCGAGCACTGCGCCCCGCCGCGCCAGTCTGGAGGAGTAGAAGGCGCCGGTCATCGGGCAAGGGTACCGCACCCCCACCCCCGGACGGGTGAACCCACCATCAAGCCTATGGAACACGCATATTCACAGATCTGTGACAACTCCAGGCGTATGGTGGGAGACGTCCAGCCAAGCACAACTGACTCCCACCGTGCTGGACGGGAGGCCCCTTCTTGATCGCCATTCCCCTGGCGCTGCACCACGCGCCGATGCTTCACTCGCTGTACACCGCCACACCCGGTTACTTCGCCCTGCTGGGCAACCGCGTGCGCGCCCTGGGCGACGTTGTTCGTGAAATCGAGCTCGCCCTGCTCGACCCGCGCCGCGCCCTTCGCCTGCTGCACGACGACCATGGCAACCTGGTCGGCAGCCTGGACTGCAAGAACGACTACCCCAAGCCGGGCGACGTGACGATCAACCTGCTGCTGATCCGCGAGGATCGTCAGTCCGAACGTCTCGGCGAGCAGGCCGTGCACTACCTGGAAAGCCACGTGCCCGACAACACCACCCGAATTCTTGCGAGCGTCCTGGGAGACAACCCGCGTGGCGCGCGCTTCTGGGAGCGGCTGGGGTATATCTTCACCCTCGACGCGCGGCCCGCCATGATGTGGTACGCCAAGCCCCTGAACCTCCGCCCGCACCGGGGCAACGACCCGCAGATGGGCGTTGCCAGCGACTGAAACGCACACGCTCCAGTGAGAGCCGGCGCCGTGCCATCTCCTGTAGGTCTCTGCCGAGGATTCATTCCCGCCTGCGACGTCCTGATCGGATCGTGTCCTGCACGAGAGTGACCTGACCCCGTTCGCCCCACGCAGCTTCGGGACTCGGGCAGACCCCGGGATCAGCAGACATTTGAGCGCCGGATGGATGGAGACGGCTTTATTGCCGTCTCGTGCACCTGTTGTGTTCCCCCGCCCGCCTCTCGCGGCGCGAGCCGTCCCAGACCTCTATCAAGAGGGAGGGGCCAAGAGCGCTGTGTTCGTCGCGACCTGAAACCTCTCTGCACCATTGAGGACAGCGGATTGCCACGGTGCCTGGCGCGGGAAGCAGGTACGGCTCGCGCCAACCCGTCCACACGACGACCTGCCACGCCGTCACCACCAGCGCGAGCGCAATCAGCTTGGGCCACAGTGCGGCCCAGACCCGTCGCCCTCTCCCGGGTCCACCCTCGGAGGGGGCCTCCAAGAGGTCCAGGCCGTCGAGCACGCGGTCCTTCGTCGGATCAGCGATGTGCATGGCGCGCCACCTCCTCCCGGAGGCGGGTGGTGACCTCGGCGGCCGTCTGGGAGATCTCCGGCGATTCGATGCGCCGGGGCCGGTCGAAGGGCACCTCGAACGTCGCCGCGACGCGCCCCGGACGGCTGCTGAGCAGCACGATCCGGTCGCCCAACCGGCTGGCCTCGCGGACGTTGTGGGTGACGAAGACGATGGTGAGATGTCGCTCCAACCACAGGCGCTCGAGTTCGTCGTGGAGGAGGTCCCTGGTCATGGCGTCGAGCGCACCGAACGGCTCGTCCATCAGAAGGACATCGGCGTCCTGGGCCAGCGCACGCGCCAGGGCGACGCGCTGGCGCATCCCGCCGGAGAGCTCGTGGGGACGCCGGTCGGCGTGGCCGGACAGGTGCACGCTGGCGAGGAGATCCTCGGTTCGGGCTCGTCGTTCTTCGCGTCCGACGCCGGCGAGACGCAGGGGCAAGGCGACGTTCTCGGCGGCGGTCAGCCACGGGAAGAGCGCCCCCTCCTGGAACATGAGGGCGGTGTGACCGGCGACCTCCACCTCACCTTGGGTCGGCTGATCGAGCCCGGCGAGCAGATTCAGCAGAGTGGACTTGCCGCATCCGGAGGCACCGACGACGCACAGGAACTCACCCGGCCGTACTTCGAGTTGCAGCCGATCGAGCGCCACGACGCCGTTGCGATGGCCGAAGGTCTTGGACACCTGGTGGCAACGAATGGCGCCCGGCGAAGTGTCGAAGGTCGTTTCGGACGGTGCAGTCTGGACCAGGCTCATGCGCCACTCACCTCCGGCTGACCCGCGGCGAGCAACACGGCGGCGAGCGGTTTGAGGTCGTAGATCCCCTCGAGCTGGGCGTCGTCGAGCAGGCCGACGTCACGTGCATGCTGGGCGGACAGGGCGAGGGAAGATGCGACCGGATCGTTGGTGAACTCCAGGTTCTTCCAGGCGGCGGCGATGATGCGCTCGCTCAGCTTCTTGCCGGTGACCTTCTCGATCCCTGCGTTGAACAACTTCTGCGCCTCCGCAGGCTGGGTGTTGACGAACTCATTCGCCTTCACCTGCGCTTCGAGCAGGGCCCGTACTGCAGAAGGGTGTGTCTGCAGGAACTGGCTACGCACGACCAGTTGCGTCGTGACGAACCGATGGCCGGGCCACAGGTCTGCTTCGTTCACGAGGACCTTGCCGCCGCCCTCCTGCACCAAGCGTGTGGCCCACGGCTCGGGCACCCAGGCGCCGCTGATCGCTCCGGTCTTGAAGGTCTCCAACGTCTGCGCGTTCTGTTGGGGAACGATGGACACGTCCCCCCCTCCCTCCGGATCGGTCTTGAGGCCGGCCGCCTTGAGCCAGTACCGCAGCGCCACGTCCTGGGTGCCGCCCAACTGGGGCGACGCCACCTTCTTGCCCTTGAGGTCGGCGGGCGAGTTGATCTCCGGCTTCACGACGAGGGCGGCGCCCCCGGACGTGGCGCCCGAGATGATGCGAATGGCCGTTCCACCGGACTTCACGAAGGCGTTGATGGCGGGATTCGGGCCGATGTAGCTGGCATCGAGCGCCCCCGAGAGCAGCGCTTCCACGGCGGCGGGGCCGGCGTTGAAGGTCTGCGTCTCGAGCTTGTCCGCACCTAGGGCCCGGGCGTAGATGCCGGACTCCAGCCCGACGATGGCGGTGGCGTGAGTGATGTTCGGGAAGTAGCCGAGGCGGACCGTCGTCGCTCCCTCGGCACCCGAGGCAGGCTGGGCAGTGCCCTGGCTGCTTCCGCTGCATGCGGATGCAGCAAGCAGCAGTAGCAGCGAGAGCAGGGGCAGGGTGTGGCGTCTCATGATGACATCATCGGGGCCAATCAGCACAAAGTCAATAGATTTGATAGAAAAGGTGGGAGCTGGCTCGGGAGGCGCAGGGGCGATGCTACGGTCCCCTTTCCCAACACTTCCTCGATGGAGCGCAACCACGATGAGCGGCGGATTACATCACCCCATCAGCTGGTTCCGCTGGATCGTCGCCAACAGCCGGCGCCTTGTCGTGCTTCTCGTCGGCATGGCGATCCTCGGTGCCGGCCTGGCCATGCTCGTTCTGCCTGGTCCGGGGATTCTGGTCATCATCGCCGGGTTGGCGGTGCTGGCCACCGAGTTCGCCGTTGCCGAGCGCATGCTCGACCGCACTCGCAACAAGGCCGCAGAAGCGACGCAGACGCTCACAGCCACCCGGACCGGTCAGGCGATCTTCGTCGTGTCGGCCGCATCGCTCATCATGGGGGGTGGCGTCACCGTGGCACTGGTCGAGGGTTACCGGTTGATCGGGGTGGCCACCATTGTCGCCGGCCTGTGTGCCCTCTCGGTGCTCGTTCCCTCGGTTCGGGAATGGATCAACCGGCCCCCGAGCAGGGCGAGCGGGACCACCCTCGACGGGCCATGCCCCGATCCGGGCGACGCTTGACAACCCTGTGGTCGCTCAACCGGTCGGAACTTCCGAAGTGTGCGCGGTCGCCGGCCAATCCGGACCTGAGGTTGCGGAGTCGCCGCTAGACCCTGGCCGAGACCCCCTTGTAAGCTCCCGCTTTCGAAATGGGTTGGTGTCTCCCGAGGAGCGGCCCTGATCCCGGCGGGGAGCACGGGGGTTTCATGCCCACACGGACGGGGCACGTTTCAAGGGCGACAGCGATCCAACTCCGAGTTGCGGCGGTTCGTGGGAGATGACCAGATGACCTCAGAGTCGGTGCGGGGCTCCACCTTTCAGGCTGCCCTCCGTGAGCATGCGGCGCGTACCCCCGAGCGCATCGCGCTGCTCAATCCCGCCGGCGAGCCCTGGACCTATGCCGACCTGACGTCCGCGGTGGCGACCGCACTCGCCGCCCTGCATGAGCACGGGGTCGCGCCCGGCGATCCGGTGGCGTTGATCTCACGGAACAGCGCGGAATGCGTGGCGTGGTGGCTGGCGATCACGACAGCAAACGTGGCCGTACCGCTCAACCCCGGTCATCGCGAGGACGAGTTCAACTTCTACTTCGAGGACCTCGGCGTCCGGGCGGTTGTCTCCGCCGGGGCACCAGAGGCCGATCGAGTGGCGGCCCGGCGCCAGGTGCCGGTGATGCCGGTTGCGGCGGCCACTCCCTCCGGGGCAGTGGCCTCCGCCACTCTGCACGATTCGCCGCGCCCGGAGAGCGTGGCCATCGTGCTGCACACCTCAGGCACCACGTCGCGGCCCAAGATCGTGCCGCTCACCCACGCCAACGTCTTCGCGGCCTGCGATCAGATCCGGTCCACCCTCGGCCTCACCAGCGACGACCGTTGTGTGAACGTCATGCCCACGTTCCACATCCACGGCCTGAGTGCGGTGCTGTCCACGCTCATCGCCGGGGGCAGCGTCGTGTGCCCGCCGGAGTTCGTGGCGCCGGAGTTCTTCGACCTGGTACGCGAGTTCCAGCCCACGTGGTACACCGCGGCCCCGACCATTCATCAGTCGGTTCTGGAGTCGGCGCTCAAACAACCCGAGCAGCCTCCGCAGCATTCGTTTCGTTTCCTCCGCTCGGCGTCCTCGTCGATGCCGCATGCCCTGATCCGCGATCTCGAGGAGTTGCTCGGGGTCCCCTTCATCGAGGCCTACGGCATGACCGAGACGGCGCCGATCGTGTCGACCAACCCGCTCCCACCGGGCGTGCGGAAGGTCGGATCGGTGGGCCGGCCCGCGGGTTGCGAGGTGGCGATCCTGCTGGACGGCGAAGCGGTGCCGTCCGGTGAGGTAGGTGAGATCGTCGTCAGGGGTCCCAACGTGATGGGCGGCTACGCCAATGACCCACACGTCAACGAGGTGCAGTTCGTCAATGGGTGGTTCCGCACCGGCGACCTGGGCCGGCTGGACGAGGACGGCTACCTCTTCGTCACCGGACGACTGAAGGAGATCATCAACCGCGGTGGCGAGAAGATCGCCCCCGCCGAGGTCGATCGCGCCCTGCTGTCGCACCCTGCGGTGGCGCTGGCGGTCACCTTCCCGGCGCCCCATCCCAAGCTAGGTGAGGAGATCGTGGCCCTCGTCGTGCTGAAGGAAGGACAGGAAGTCTCCGAGCGGGACCTGCAGGAACACGTGGCCAAGACCCTGGCCGACTTCAAAGTTCCGCGCCGCATTTTCTTCGCGGACGAGATCCCCCAGGGGAGCACCGGGAAACTCAAGCGCGACACGATGGCCGAGAAATTGGGCCTCACAGAACTGTTCGGCAAGACCGAGCTTCCGACGCTGCATGAGTTCTGGCTGCCCCGCACCCCTGAGGAGGAGATGCTCGCCGGCATCTGGGAGGAGGTGTTGCACGTCGAGCGCATCGGCATCCACGACGACTTCTTCGCGCTCGGCGGTGACTCCGTGTTGGCCGCCCAGGCGCTCGTGCGGGCCAACGACGCGCTCGGCACCGACTTCTCCTTCCTCGACTTCTTCGAGAACCCGACCATTGCGCAACTGTCGGAGCGAGGTCTGGAGTCGCGTCCCGACACGATGAGACCGCCTCCGGTGAACCCTGCCCCCGAAGGCGAGCCCCTCCCCTTGTCCATCGGTCAGCACGCGCTGTGGGCCATGGACCTACTCAACTCCGACGACGGCTCCTACAACGTCTATCGAGCGGTTCGCCTCAGAGGAGCGCTCAACCGCACTGCATTGTTCGCCAGCCTCTCCGAGTTGATCCAGCGACACGACAGCCTGCGCACCACCGTGTCGGTCCTCGACGGCGAACCGGTTCGCAACATCGCGCCGCACGCTCGCGTGCACGTTCCCGTCGTCGATGTGTCGCAGTCACCGGAGGCCACACGAGAAACCGAAGCGCTCGCGTTCGTCGAGAACGAGGCGCGGACACCTTTCGATCTGGTCAAAGGACCGTTGTTCCGGGCGCACCTCGTGCACCTCGCCGACGACGACCACATCCTGCTGCTGACGATGCACCACCTCATCATGGACGGTTGGTCGACCGGCATCCTGTTCGCCGAACTCGAGGTGCTCTACGACGCGTTCGCCAACGACCGGAAGTCACCGTTGACGCCCCAACCGCTCCGGCATGCCGACTACGCGTACTGGCAACGGCAGCGCTTGAGCGGGGAGCTCCTCGAGACACTGAACGCGTACTGGAAGCAGAGGCTGCCCTCGTCGCGTCCTGCGTTGCGTCTGCCCTATGACTTCGAGCGCCCGGCAGCGCTGCAGTTCACGGGATCGCGAATTCACTTCAACTTCGTCGGTGACCTCGCGACCCGGTTGAAGGCGGTGGCCCGCGAGCAGGATGCGACCTTCTTCATGGGGCTGCTCGCCGGCTTCAAGGCGCTGCTGATG
>JANMIX010000643.1:0-3894 GCA_031376015.1 Acidimicrobiia bacterium
AAGTTGTCGACCACGACGACCACGACGACCACGACGACCACTGCGCCTTCCACGGGACCATCCAGGGCCCCCGCCTCCACCGTTCCCACGCTCACCACCGCACCCCCCAACGGCCAAGCGATGGGGGAGATCCGGATCCCCAAGATCGACCTGACGGCCCAGGTGGTGGAGGGCGTCGGCGTGGAGAACCTCAAGCAGGGTCCCGGCCACTACCCCACCACGCCGATGCCGGGGCAAGCCGGCAACGCGGCCATCGCCGGCCACCGCACGACCTATGGCGCCCCCTTCGGGGAGATCGACGCCCTGGCGCCTGGCGATCTCATCGAGGTGACCACGGTGCAGGGCCACTTCACCTACAAGGTGAGGGCGCAACCCGACGGTTCCGGACATTTCATCGTGAATCCCCGCAAGGTGGAGGTGCTCGAGGACACCAAGGACAACCTGCTCACCCTCACGGCCTGCCACCCCAAGTACTCGGCTGCAGAGCGGATCATCGTACAGGGGGTGCTGGTGGGCAAGGCCTTGCCGGCGCTGCCTGTCGCGGCGCGCAACAAGGCCGGCCAGGTGCAGGAACGACTCGTGTCCGACCTCGACGGGCCCACCAAGGGGCGCGTGCCGACGTTGTTGTGGGCACTGGTGTGCGCCGGGATCTGGGTCGCCGCCTGACTGGTCGGGCGCCGCTGGAAGAAGTGGCCGGCCTATGCCGTCGGCCTGCCCTTCTTCACCGTGGCGCTCTTCTTCTTCTTCGAGCACGTCTCGCTGATGCTTCCCTCGAACTATTGATCTGGGCGGGGTTGGGATGACGACCTGTGCTCGGCCGGCACCGCGAGGCGATCGAACGGCCCGGGCGCGCCGGGCGACGCTGCTCGCTGCCGCGCTGGTGCTGCTGGGCGCCGGATGCCACAGCGGCAAGACGTCCGCTCCTCCCACCACCGCGAACCCGTTCGGACCCGACAGTTCGACCAGCGACGCCAGCACTGCTGCGGCAGTCGTGCCGGTGGAGTTGAGCCCGGGCCAGTGTTTCGACGTGGCGGCGTTCTCCACCGGACGCCCGGTGGCGCCCACCGCGGTGTCAGTGGTGCCCTGCGCGCGTCCCCACCAGTTGGAGGCCTATTCCGTGCTCGACCGGCCCGAGGCCTCCGGCAGCCCCTTTCCTGGGACCGACGTGCTCAAGGCGTGGGGAGAGGACCACTGCATCGAACGTTTCGCCGCGTACGTGGGCACCGACTACGCCCGCTCGGTCTTCGACACCGCTGTGGTACTCCCCGACGAACGCTCGTGGCGGCAGGGCTTCCGCCACGCCGCCTGCGCCCTTCACGACGCCCAGTTCAACCTGCTGCGCGGCTCGATGCGTGGCGCTGCCCGCTAGGCCGACGACGGCGACGGCCGGCCTGCTGTGCCGCGGGTTCGATGGCACCGCCGTGATGCAATAGGCCCGCTGAGCCTCTGCGCCCGAGACGACTCTCACGATCCCCGGCGCCCGGTCCGTCTGTCCATCCGCTGGCTGCCAGACTCGCGTTGCATGCCGGCGCCCGAGAACACCGAGCCGATGCATCACCCGCGCCGCGGGTCGATCCGGGGTCACGGCTACTTCAAACGTCTCGGGCCCGGCATCGTCACGGGGGCCGCCGATGACGACCCGTCGGGGATCGGCACCTACTCGCAGGTCGGCGCAGCCCATGGTCTCGGCCTGCTGTGGATGGCACCGTTCCTGCTCCCCCTGGCGATCGGGGTGCAGGAATCCACGGCGCGATTGGGCCTCGTCACCGGCAAAGGGCTGGGCACCCTGATCCGTCAGCGGTTCCCACGCGGGGTGCTCGTCGGCGCCGTGGTGTTGCTGGCGACGGCGAACACGCTCAACATCGCCGCCGATCTCGCCTCGATGGGCGCTGCGCTCCAGTTGCTCGTCCCGCTCCCCGCGGCGGTGGGGGTGGTGGTCTTCGCCGTGAGCATGGCGCTCGCCGAGGTGTTCGTGACCTATCACCGCTACGCACGCGTGCTGCGATGGTTCGCGCTGGCGCTGGTCTCCTACGGGCTCGTCCTGGCAACGGTGCACGTCGACTGGTCAACGGTGGCGACCCGTACCTTCGTGCCGCACATCACCTGGGACGCGACCACGATGATCGCGATGACGGCCATCGCCGGCACCACGATCTCCCCGTACCTGTTCTTCTGGCAATCCTCGGCGGAGGTCGAGGAACGCGACGACGGCCCCGCCGACCCGGTGGACGTTCGACATCTGACGGCCATGCGCATCGATGTGTTGGCCGGCATGCTCTCCGGTGTCGCTGCCATGTTCGCCATTATGTGCACCGCCGCGGTGACCTTGGGAGCGTCCGGACCGGTTGACATCAACACCGCAGAACAGGCGGCCGCCGCGCTCGAACCACTGGCCGGCAGCTTCGCCAAGGTGCTCTTCACGCTGGGCATCGTCGGACTGGGGTTGCTGGCGGTACCAGTGCTGGCCGGATCGACCGCGTACGCGGTGTCAGAGGCGTTCCACTGGAACGAGGGATTGAGCAGCCGCCTGAAGGATGCTCCCGGTTTCTACGGTGTGATCGTGGCGTCGATGGCGATCGGCCTCGGCCTCGTCGGGATCGGCGTGAACCCGATCAGGGCGCTCTACCTGTCGGCGATCTTCAACGGCGTGACCGCTCCACCGCTGATTCTGTTGATCATCTTGCTCGCGCGTTCGCCCGACGTGCTGGGCGAATACCGCTCCGGTTGGGCCTCGATCGTCGCGACCTCGGTCGCCGGCGTCGCCATGACGATCTTCCCGCTCGCGGCGTGGCTCCTGTCCTAGACCAGCCAGGAGGCTTCAGAGCCCCGTGCCCGGGGCTCGCCACGGGGGGCGGTCTTGACCTCGGCCCGATGTCCCTGCGACCCGCTCAGTCGGGATCAATGACGGCGAGCAGATCGCCCTCGTTCACCTGTGCCTCGGGTGCCACGGCCAGCGACGCCACGGTGCCCGCCAACGGCGAGGTCACCGGGATCTCCATTTTCATGGACTCCAGCACCACCAGTTCGTCGCCGACCTCCACGCGCTGGCCCACCTCGACCCGCACCTGCCAGACGTTGGCGGTGATCTCCGTTCGCACCTCAGCCATACCCGCACCCTATGGGACGCTCGCTACACTGGCAGCACCCCGTGCTTGCGCCACGGCCGTTGTACCTGCTTGGTCGCAGAGACCTGAAGGCCTCGCCAGATTGCGGTGCGGGTCTCGGCCGGGTCGATCACCTCGTCAACCTGGGCGTGGCCGGCGGCGATGTAGGGGTCGATGTTCTTGCGGAACTCCTCGGCCAGGCGGATCCGCTCGGCATTGCGTTCGGCGCCCTCCTCGAAATTCTCGAGGTGCTTGCGCATGGTGATGTTCACCATGCCGTCGGGGCCCATCACCGCGATCTCGGCGGTGGGCCAGATGGCCAACCAGTCGGCCTCGTAGGCCAACCCGTTCATCACGAAATAGCCGGCCCCGTAGCTCTTGCGCAGTACCACCGACACCTTGGGCACGGTGGCCTCCGACACGGCGAAGAGCATCTTGGCGCCGTGGCGGATGATGCCGGCCTTCTCCACCGAACTGCCCACGATGAACCCGGGCACGTCGTGAAGGAACACCAGCGGGATCCCGAAGGCATCGCACAACCACACGAAACGAGCCGTCTTGTCGGCGGCGTTCACATCGAGGGCGCCGCCCAGCACCATCGGTTGGCTGGCGACGATGCCCACACTGCGGCCACCCACCCGGGCGAGGGCGGTGATGACGTTGCGGGCCCACTGGGGCTTCATCTCGAGGAAATCGCCGTGATCGACCACCGAGGCGATCACCTTCTTCATGTCATAGGCCCGCCGCGGTGCGGTGGGCACGATGGCGTAGAGGTCCTCGCAGCGACGCT
>JANMIX010000668.1:0-7252 GCA_031376015.1 Acidimicrobiia bacterium
CGAAGACGTCGTCGAGGGCCCCGGTGAGTTGTGCCGCCCCGATGCCGGCCACCACGCCCGCCATCATGGCGATGCCGCCCACGTTCGGGGTCGGGCGCAGGTGCACCTTCCGGTCATCGGGTTCCACCACGACGCCACGACGCACTGCGGCACCCAGTACCAGTGGCGTGAGCGAGAACGTCACCAGGAGGCTGACCGCGAACGCGACGGCATAGGCCGCGTTCATCGTGTTCGTCCTCGCACCCTCACCTGCACCCGCACCGGGTTCAGCCTCGCACCTGGGACACCCTCAGGGGGCGCCGGCCCCGGTTCCGCGGGGGTACGGAGTGAACTGCGTGCACAGCTCCAACACCTCGTTGCGGACCGCGGCCACCTCCGTCTCGTCGTCGCGGCCCACCAGCACCCGGTGGATCAGCGCGGCGATGGTGGCCATTTCCGAGGCGCCCATGCCCTGAGTGGTGACCGCGGGCGTGCCGATGCGCAGGCCGGAGGTGACATAGGGGGGCCGGGGGTCGTCGGGGACCGTGTTCTCGTTGAGACTGATGCCGGCGCGGTCGAGCGCCAAGCGCGCCTTCTTGCCCGAGAGGTCCTCGTTGAAGGAGCGCAGATCGACCAGCATCAGGTGGTTGTCGGTGCCCCCGGAGACCAGCCGCAGACCGTGGCCGCCGAGCCCCTCGGCGAGGGCGGAGGCATTGCGCACCACCTGGGCGGCGTAGTCCTTGAACTCGGGCTGGCTCGCCTCGCGGAAGGCCACGGCCTTGGCCGCGATCACGTGATCGAGCGGTCC
This sequence comes from Acidimicrobiia bacterium, assembly GCA_031376015.1. GTDB lineage: Bacteria > Actinomycetota > Acidimicrobiia > Acidimicrobiales > JACDCH01 > JANMIX01. The sequence continues at coordinate 788 of JANMIX010000668.1, forward strand.
ACCCTGCAGGCCGGGGAACACGGCCTTGTCGATCTTGTCGGCCAGGGCGGCGGTGGTGAGGATGCAACCCGACCGAGGCCCCCGCAGCGTCTTGTGGGTCGTGAAGGTCATCACGTCGGCGCCGGCCTCGAGTGGGTTCGGGTGCTGGGATCCGGCGATGAGCCCTGCGATGTGGGCCGCATCGAACATGAACAGGGCGCCGACCTCGTCGGCGATCTCGCGGAACGGCTTCGGATCGATGATACGCGGGTAGGCGGTGGCACCGGCCACGATCAACTTCGGCCGCTCGGCCAGCGCCAGATCCCTGACCTGGTCGAAGTCGATGCGCTCGTCGGAGGGGGTGACCCCGTAGGACACGAAGCGGTAGAGCTTGCCCGACGCGTTGACGGGCGACCCGTGGGTCAGGTGACCACCCTGGTCGAGGCGCAGGCCCAGGACGGTGTCACCGGGATCGAGCACCGCCAGATAGACGGCCATGTTGGCGTTCGCCCCTGAGTGGGGCTGCACGTTGGCGTGCTCGGCGCCGAAGAGCACCTTGGCCCGGTCGCGAGCCAAATTCTCGACCTCGTCGATGACCTCGTTGCCGCCGTAGTAGCGCTTGCCGGGGTAGCCCTCGGAGTACTTGTTGGTGAGGACCGAACCGGTGGCCTCCAGCACCGCCGGGGAGGTGAAGTTCTCCGAGGCGATGAGCTGCAGGGTCGTGTTCTGGCGTTCGACCTCGCGGTCGATGATGTCGAAGACCTCGGTGTCGCGTGTGGTCGGCCAGGGCATGTCAGTCCTCCATCTCGAGGGCCGCGAGCTGCGCGACCCGGCGTTCGTGACGGCCACCTTCGAAGGCGGTGGCGAGCCACAGCCGCACGATCTCGTCGGCCAGGCCGGCCGCGACGATGCGTCCACCCATGGCCAGCACGTTGGCGTCATTGTGTTCGCGCGACAGCCTCGCGGTGAAAAGGTCGTTGCACAGCGCCGCTCGCGCCCCCCGCACTTTGTTGGCCGCGATCTGCTCACCCTGGCCGCTGCCCCCCAGCACGATGCCCCGCTCGGCGTCACCGCGCACCACGGTCCGGGCCACGCCGGCGCAGATGGCCGGGTAGTCGACGGACTCGGTGCTGAAGGTGCCTTGGTCATCGACCTCGTGGCCGTCGCCGCGAAGCATCGCCACGAGGTGCTCCTTGAGCTCGAAACCGGCGTGGTCCGCCCCGATGGCAATCTTCATGCAACTCCTCCTTCGGCCCGCGGCCATGCCGCGGCGACGACTCGATCCAGGTACTCCGCCAGTTCGGCCGCACAGCGGCGAAAGGCGTCATAGGACTGCCGGAACGGGTCGGCGACGCCGTCGTCGCCACCCAGGCCGATCAGCTCAGCTCGTGAGCGGCCCGCGTCCAGCCGGCCCAACCACGCCTCCAGCGTTTCGCTCTGGGCCCGCGGACCCGCCAGCTCAGCCCGGCGCACCAGTTCTTTCAGGGTGAAGATCCGCGACGACTTGGCGGGCGACGCCAGCACTGCCTCCCGCACATGCACCCGCTCCATTCCCAGTACAAGGTCGGCGGAGTCCACCAACGCCCTGTCCAGGAGGCGACTCCGGTGGTCGCTGATGTCGATGCCGAGGGCGGCCATGGCTTTCACCGCCTCGGCTTCCGCCGGCCGTCCATCGAAGCTGGTGCCGGCGGAGAGCACCTCGGCGGGCACGCCGTGGCGGGCGAGCGCCTGGCGTAAAAGCCCTTCGGCCATCGGCGATCGGCAGATGTTGCCGGTGCACAGCAGCAGCACCGTCGGCGCGGTGGAGGAAACGTCCGAGGCCTCATCGATGGCGCTGATTCTAGGCGTGAGCCCTGAGGGACTAATTTTGACCATACGGTCAAGAAGCCCGAGACCGCCCGCCCGTCCGTCACCGACCTCCCAGGAGCACCATGAGCCTCGACCCCCGCACCCCCGTCCTGGTGGCCGGCGGCCAGGTCAGTCAGCGGGTGGACCGAGGCGATCCGGTTCTCGAGCCGGTGGCACTCATCGCCGAAGCCGCCAGCCGGGCCGGCGCCGCCGCCGGATCGCCCAGCATCCTCGGCTCGATCGACTCGATCCGCATCGTGCAGATGCTCTCGTGGCGCTACCGCGACCCGGGCGCGCTGGTGGCAGCCCGAATCGGCGCCTCCCCGCGCCAGAGCATCTACACCACCGGCGGTGGGAACACCCCGCAGTCGCTGCTCAACACGGCGGCCCGCGACATCGCCGCCGGCCGCTGCGACGTGGTCCTCATCGGCGGCGCGGAGGCGTGGCGCACCCGGATGTCGCTGCGCCTGTCGGAGTCCCGTCCGGACTGGACGACCCAGGACGACGGCGTGCCCGAAGCCGAGCCGTTCGGTGGGGATTTCCTCATGACCGACCCGATGGAGATGGCCCGGGGCCTGCTGATGCCGGTGCAGATGTACCCGATCTTCGAGCAGGCCCTACGGGTGGCCGAAGGTCGGGGGTTGGAGGAGAACCTGGTGCGCACCTCGGAGTTGTGGGCCCGCTTCAGCGAGGTGGCCGCCGCCAATCCACACGCGTGGATCCGTGAGCCCCTGTCCGCCGATGCCATCCGCACCCCCGGCCCCGACAACCGGTGGATCGGGTACCCGTACACGAAGGTCATGAACTCCAACAATGCGGTGGAACAGGGCGCCGCCGTGCTGCTGTGTTCCGTCGAGGCGGCCGAACATCACGGGATCAGCCGCGACGAGTGGGTGTTCCCACTGGCCGGCACCGACGCGCACGACACCTACTCGGTTTCGCATCGCGCCCAACTGCACCGCTCCCCCGCCATCCGGGTGGCGGCCGCCACTGCGCTGGAGTTGGCCGGCCTCGGAGTGGACGAAGTCAACCACGTCGACCTGTACTCGTGCTTCCCATCGGCGGTGGAGATCGCCGCGGGCGAGATCGGTCTCGAGATCGACGATCCGGCCCGCCCCCTCACGGTGACCGGCGGGCTGTCGTTCGCCGGAGGCCCGTGGAACAACTACGTGACCCATTCGATCGCCACCATGGCCGATGTGTTGCGGGCCGATCCCGGTGCCACGGGCCTGGTCAACGGCAACGGCGGGTTCATCACCAAACACGCCATCGGCGTCTACTCCACAACCCCGCCGCTCGGGGGGTTCCGCTGGGCCGACGTCCAGGCGGTGGTCGACCGCGAGCCCGAGCGCGACGCAGTGGCGACGTTCGACGGGAAGGTCCAGATCGAAGCCTGGACGGTCATGCACGATCGCGAGGGGAGCCCGGTGAACGCAATCCTGTCGCTGCTCACCCCCGACGGCGCCCGGACCTGGGGCACCTCGACCGACGAGGATGCCCTGGCCACTCTGTGCCGCGAGGATGTCGCCGGACAGGAGGCGGGACTCGTCGCCGACGGGACGCTCACCCTGTAGGGATCGCCCGCGACGCAGGCAGCCCCGACGAGCGGTTCACCCCTCCTGGGCGCGGAGCCGTTCGGAGAGGACAGCCATCACCTTGCGGGAGGCGGTGGGCATCTCATCGAGGAGGGTGCGGAACTGCTTGGTGTCCAGCACCAGCAGCTTCATCGGCGTCAACGCCCGCACGGTCGCCGACCGGGGTCGGTTGTCGAGCAGGCTCATCTCGCCGATGAGTCCGCCGGCGGTCGTGGTCGCCACCCGGTTGCCGCCGATCAGCACCGCCGCCTCGCCCTCCATCACGACGAAGCAGTCATCGCCGGGCTTTCCCTGCTCGGTGAGCACCGCACCGGCCTCGGCGTCGACCTCATCGACCAGTTCGGCGACCCGAGCGAGTTCGGCAGAGGTGAGACCTGCGAACAGCGAGATCCCCTCGAGCTTCGATGCTCCCTCGGACGTCTTCTTTCGGAACGCCATCCTGTACCCCCTGGTCGCGTGCTCAACGTAGCGCGATCGAGGCCAGGCGCTCGGCTGTGATCGGACCTTCACGCAACACCGACAATTCGTCGCCGGTCCCGTCGACCACCGTGGACGCCCCGGCCGCGGCCGGTCCCGCGTCGAGCACGAGGGCCAAGTCGGCCCCGAAGGCGGCGGCGACACCGGCCGCGTCCGCCGGGGTGGGCTGGCCGTGACGGTTGGCGCTCGACACGGCCAGAGGGCCTGCCCGCCTCGCCAGGGCCACCGGCACGGGGTGGGCGGGAAGGCGCACCCCGATGGTGTCGCCCCGCCCGCCGAGATCCACGTCAAGCCCGGCCCGCCGGGCCAGCACGATGGTGAGCGGACCCGGCCAGAAGGCGTCCATCAGCCGGCGCACCTTTGCGGAGGGTTCCTGGCAGAGGGTGAGAGCCTGCTCGAGAGAACCCACCAGCACCGGCAGGGCGACCTCTGTGGGACGTTCCTTCAACGTGAACAGTGCGGCGGTGCCACCCAGGGCCGAGATGGCGACTCCCAGGCCGTAGATGGTGTCGGTGGGTAGGCCCACGGGAACTCCCCGCAGCAACAGTTCCACTGCACGCGACTGCGCGTCCGGATCGCCGGCGTCGAGAACGTCACCCACGCCGGTGGAGGCTACGGTCCAACGATGCGCGCGGCGATCATGCGGGGCGGACGACTCGTCGTCGACGAGATCACCGATCCAGAACCCCGCGAGGGCCAGTTGCTGGTCGGCACCCGGGCCTGCGGCATCTGCGGATCCGATCTGCACGCGCTGGCGCACGGCCCCGAGTTCGTGAGCCTCACCAGGGAACTCATCGACAGCGATCCGACCTCGCCGCTCAAGCCGGAGGTCATGGACCTGTCACTTGACGTGGTGATGGGTCATGAGTTCTGCGCCGAGGTCCTCGAGTGCGGGCCGGGCACCACCCGGCGCCCCGGTGAACTCGTGGTGTCGGTGCCCTTCGCCTTCGACGCCGGGGGGATGCACCAGGTCGGCTACGACAACGTCTATCCCGGCGGCTACGGCGAACTGATGGTGCTCAACGATCTGCTGGCGCTGCCGGTCCCCAACGGGCTGCAACCCGAGTGGGCGGCCCTGACCGAGCCGATGGCGGTGGGCGAACATGCCGCGGCGCTTTCGGGCATTGGACCACGCGACGCGGCGGTCGTGTTCGGCTGTGGCCCGGTCGGCCTCGCCGTCGTGGCCGCACTGGCCCGGCGGCAGGTCGAGGTGATCGTCGCCGCCGACTTCTCCCCGGCCCGCCGGGCCCTTGCCCTCCGCATGGGTGCGGTCGAAGCCGTGGACCCGCGCACCGAACCCGCGCTGGCCGCATGGCGGCGGATCGACCCGTCGGCCGCCACCCGATCCATCGTGCTCTTCGAGGCCGTCGGGGTGCCGGGCATGATCGACGAGGCGATGACAGCGGCGCCCCGCCGCAGCCGGATCGTCGTGGTCGGGGTGTGCATGCAGCCCGATACGATTCGACCGCTGATGGGTGTGGGTAAGGAGCTTTCGATGCAGTTCGCGTTCGGCTACGAACCCGACGAGTTCGCGGCCACGCTGCATGCCATCGCCGAGGGCGAGCTGGCCGTCGAGCCGCTCATCACCGGACGGGTCGGCATTGAAGGGGTACCCGGGGCGTTCGAAGCGCTGGCGGACCCCGAGGCGCACGCCAAGATCCTGGTTCTCCCACCGTGAGCCGGCGTGCCGAGGGAACCATTCGATGCCGAGCGTGCGGCGCCCGAAATGAACCGGTGCTGCTGTGCCGCATCTGCGGCACGTTGCTGCCGGGCGCGGCCGAGCGGCGTCACACGCTGGGCCAGCCCACGGAGGGCAGCTTCGCCGCCGACGTCGACCGAGAGGTCGGGGCCTGGCGGAGCTACCTGGAGAAGACGAACGAACACACCGCTCCACCGGATCGGTCCCAACTGACTGCACCCATTGCGACCGCGCCGCCCACCGCGGCACCAGGCACCGCGCCGGCCGGGACACCGACCGGCCGCCACGAGCTGTGGGCGCCCGACACCGCCCCGACCCCCACCGCCGACCCGCCGACGTGGGCCCCGGACACCTCACCCACGCCCTCTGCCGGAAGCCACACCGCGCCGAGCGCGCCGTCGTGGGCGCAGGACACGATGTCGTTGCCCTGGCTGCCCACCGCGGGCGCACCGACGACTCCGGCCGGGCGCGACGATGACGAGCGAGCCAACTATCCGGGGGTGCTGCTCGCCATGTGCCTGGTCGTGGTCGTGCTGGGCGCCCTACTGCTCTTCATCGGCTGACCGCTCGTTCCAGGCCACCGCGATCCGGTCGCGGCCGGTCAGATCGGGGTGTACCGCAGCCCGGCACAGCCCGACTCGGGCCAGCCGGTCGAGCACCCACGGGCCCTGCGTCTCGCCGATCTCGAGCACGATCGCACCTCCGGGTGCCAGCCACCGCAGGGCACCGTCGATGACCTGTTCGAGCGCCTCGGTGCCCTGGGGGCCTGCTCGCAGCGCCATCTCCGGTTCCCAACCGGCGACTTCGGCGGGGAGATGCTCGCCGGCGCCGACGTAGGGCGGATTGGAGATCACCAGCGCGACGCCG
>JANMIX010000393.1:0-5079 GCA_031376015.1 Acidimicrobiia bacterium
CATGCCCTGGTCGCGGAACGCGGAACTCAGCAACGCGAAGGCCGCGAGACCTGCGGCGATGATGGCCAGCAGGACCCCGAGCAACATGCCGAGGTTGTTCTGCAGGGCCGGGAGCAGGCCGCTGGAGCCGGGGGCACGGTCGTAGGCCAGGGCTCGGGAACCGGTGCTGACCGCCCCCATCACGAAGCTGTGAAGCGAACTCGCGCCACCCGCCGACAGGGTCAGGTCCCGTACCCCGGGATCGTCGGGCGCGGGGAAGCTGAAGCTGTAGTTGCCGGTGAAGCGCTGCAGGAGGGTGGTGAAATCGGCACCGATGTCGGTCGCGTGTTCGGACTCCAGGTAGGTGCCGGCGCTGCCTTCCGCCAACGATCTCGGTCCTCCGTCCAACGACGGCGACTTGACGGCCACGACGTCGAGAACGGCGCCCACGTCGGCCAGCGCCCCCTGAGCCGAGAGGATGGTCGCCTGATTGGGCCGCTCCTGGTTGCCGTCGGTGATCAGCAGCACCTCGGGCACCAGCTCGGGCCGGTCCCGCAGCAGCGAGGCGGCGCGGGCCACGCCCTCGTAGAGGGCGCCGTCCCCCTGGGGGGTGATGGTGGCGAGCGGCGTCGTGATCTGCTGGTGGTTGAGGGTGAAGCGCTGCACCCGGGTGGCATCCCGACCGGCGGTCACCACCGCCACCTCGGTGCCGGCGGGGAGGCCGTCGAGGAGCGCCGGGACCGCCTTGCGGGTCTCGGTCAACAACCCCGACGTGTCCGTGCTACCGGACGAGTCGACCATCAGCACCAGACCGAGCGGTTCGCCGTTGGTGCCCGCGGGCTGTGCCTTCACGTCGAGCGGATTGCCCTCGAAGGTGGCGGTGAGCCCGTCCACGTCCTGGGCGGGCCCGTCGTAGGTGAAGACGACCTTGGTCTTGGCGGCGTTCACCGCGTCGACCCTGCGCAACAGCAGCGTGTGCATCGGGGCATCGGCGGCCACTGCCGCACCGGCCCCCACCGTGGCGACCAACGCCACGCCGACAATCGTGCTCAGCAGGCGCGCCCGACCACGCCGTGTCACCTGGCGCCCACCGCCCGGCGGGCAAAAGCCTCGGGCTCGAACACCTCGGCCCCGAGGCGGATCCCGAGGTCGGCCAGTTTCTCGGCGAACTTCGGCCGCACGCCGGTGGCCTTCAGGTGGCCGCGGAACCGGCCCTCCTCGTCGACCCCCATGCCGAAGTCGAACATGAACACGTCCTGCAGGGTGATCACGTCGCCTTCCATGCCTTGCACCTCGGTGATGTGGGTGACGCGGCGGGTGCCGTCACGCAGACGGGTGAGATGCACGATGACGTCGAGCGCGGAGGCCATCTGCTCACGGATGGCCCGGATGGGCAGGTCGAAGCCCGACATGAGCGTCATGGTCTCGATACGCGAGAGCGTGTCGCGAGGGCTGTTGGAGTGCACGGTGGTGATCGACCCGTCGTGGCCGGTGTTCATGGCCTGCAGCATGTCGAGGGCCTCGCCGGCGCGGCACTCGCCCACCACGATGCGGTCGGGCCGCATACGCAGCGAGTTCTTCACCAGATCGCGAATGGTGACCTGGCCCCGGCCTTCGATGTTGGGCGGACGTGCCTCCATAGCCAAGACGTGCTCCTGGTGGAGCTGGAGTTCCTTGGCGTCCTCGATGGTGACGATGCGCTCGTCCGAGGGGATGAAGCTGGACAGCACGTTGAGCGTGGTCGTCTTGCCCGTGCCGGTACCGCCCGAGACGATGACGTTGAGACGTCCGACAATGCACGCCTGCAGGAACCGCGCCGCATGGGCGTTGAGGGTGCCGAAGCGGATGAGGTCGTCGATCTGGTACGGGTCTCGGGAGAACTTCCGGATGGTCAGGAACGGGCCGCCGATGGCAAGGGGGTGCACCACCGCGTTGACACGGGAGCCATCGGGGAGGCGGGCATCGACCATGGGGGTCGACTCGTCGATCCGGCGGCCGACCTGGCCCACGATCTTGTCGATGATGCGGCGCAGGTGAGTCTCGTCGACGAAGGAGCTGCTCGCCTTCTCGATGCGGCCGGATCGCTCGACGTAGACCGACTCGGGACCGTTGACCATGACCTCGGTGACGTCGTCGTCCTTGAGGAGTTTGTCGATCGGGCCGTAGCCCAGGATGTCGTCGGACACGTCCTGGATGAGCTGAGCCTTATCCGCGGCCGACAGCGGGGCCCGTTCGGCAGCCAGTGCGCTGTGGAGTTGCTCGTGCACCCGCCGGCGCAGGTCGTCCTCGCTGAGGCGCTTGTCGTAGAGGATCGGACCGAGTTCGTCGATGAGGTGGTGGTGGATCCGCTGGCGCAGTTCGTCCAACACCGGATCCCGGCGGGGCGGCGCACCCGGTGTCCCCCCGCCTTGAACCTCATGAAGTCGCTTGTAAAGAGACATCGATTCCTCCCGACCTACCAGCGCTTGCGCTTCGTAGTGGCATCTTGCAGGAACAGGTCCGCGAGTTGCTCGATGGCACGTGCGACCCCCGATTTTGGAGCGTCGAGCACGACCGGCACGCCCCGGTTCACTGACTGGGGCACGACGACGTCGCTGGGGATGAGGCACTCCGCTTTCACCTGCAGTGTTTTCTCCACCTCGGCGATGTCGAGCTTCACCTTCGAGTTCGCCCGGTTCAGGATGATCCGGAGCTTGCTCATCGGTGTGTTCAGGAGCCGGAGGGTCTGCAGGCCGATCTTCACGTTCTTGATGTTGGGGATGTCCATGCCTGCGACCAGCAGGACATCATCGGAGGTGTCGATCAGCGCCAGCACCACATCGTTGAAATAGGCGGGGGTGTCGATGACCACGTAGCCGGCGAAGCTGCGCAGCAACTCGACGACACGGATCATCTGGTCCGCCGAGATCTGGTCGGCGAAGGCTGGCTCCAGCGGCGCCGGCAGTACGAATAGCCCGGAGGGTTCGTGACGGATCAACAGGCTCTGCAGCAGCGCCGCGTCGAGGCGCTCCATCGAGGAGACGGCGTCGACGATCGTGTGCTGCGGTGCCAGCTTGAGCATGACCGCGGCGTCGCCGAACTGCAGGTCGGCGTCGACGAGCACGACGGGCTTTTCGGTGCGCCGGGCCAGCACCACGGCCAGGTTGCTGGCGATCACGGACTTGCCGGCGCCGCCCTTGGTGGAGAACACGGTGATGACACGGCCTACGTCTTCGCCGGGGGTCACCTCGGGTTCTCGCCGCGAGGGCCCGCGGGCCGCAAGCAGCAGATCGGCGGTTCGCTGGACGGAATCACGCAGCTGGGAGGTATCGGCCGGCATGGCCAGGACATCCTTGATCCCGGCCCGAAGCGCTTGGCGGAACACCTCGGTGCTCAACTCCGGCGCCAGCAGCACCGCGCCCACCTCGGAGTGGCGGGCGATCAGCGCCTCGGCGGCGGCAATCCCGGAAGGCTCGGCACAGGAAGGGCCCAGCACGACCACGATGGGCACACCGGTGAGGCGGTCCTCGAGCGCGGTGAGCGACGGCAACGGCACCGCGAAATCGCCGAGTTGCATGGCCAGACGGGCGCGGGTTGCCTGATCAGCATCCACCACGGCCACGGCCGCGCCGGGGCCGGCAGAAGGTCCGCCGGGAATCATCGAGTCGGGTGTGTCGTCGCCGAGGAAGGAACTCACTCTTGGTAGTGCTCGCTTTTCTCTGAGGTCACTTGGTCTGGATGCCCTGAGGTCCGTACGGGGTCAGTTGGGCGGGGTCCTCTGCGGGCAGGGTCTTCACGTTGGAGTCGAACGGAGGCAGCGGCACCGGCTGGTAGCTCGGGGGCAGCAGCGTCAGGACCAGTTGGTCGTCCTGCAGTGAGGCCAGGATCTGGGCCGCCTTGGCCGGCACGGCGAAGGTGATCAGCCCCTGGTTGGCAGCGACCTGGCCGGGCACCGAGGTGGCGGTTGCCTCCCCGGGCTGGGGTACCGCCGAACGGTCGACGAAGAGGACCTGCACCGACTCGAACAGGTAGCGGGCCGGTTTGCAGAACACCGGTGGCACCACGCCTGGCTGCGCGGCCGCATCGGCCTTGCACTGGGGGTTCTCGCCGGTGGACAGCACCAGGATGTTCACGAAGTCACCGGGCACGATCACCCCGGCCACCCCTCGCACGTTGTCGAAGCTCTTGGTGATGGCCACACACGGGACCGGCTTCTTGGTGACCGCATCGACCGGCCCACACTGGTCGGGTACCCGGCCGGCGAAGGTGATCTGGGACTCCACGGGGTCGGCGAACATGTTGTCGACTAGCACCTGCCCCGCCGCGAGATCGGCCACGGCCACCTTGTCGGCGATGATGGCCACGTTGTTCACCGCAGTGGGCGGCTTGAACTCACTCTGGATCTCGGCGCTCTTGATCAGCCCCTTGGTCTGGGCCTCACGGCCCGAGGTGCCACGGGGGATGTCCGCCTTCACGACCAGTACCGACACCCGCCGGGCATTGCCCTGGGCGCGCTCGTCAGCCGAGTTGACGTAGTTGTAGACCAGAAGCCCGGCCAGGATCGCGACAACGACAGCGGCGATCAGGATCACCGTTCTGCGAGAACTCACGCCCACCTCTTCCTGTAGTCCGACCTTGGGCTGAAGGCGCGACATCCCTTCATGTCACGGCCGACGCGCGCATGTTAGGTCGGTCTCGCTCAACGAGCGGACACCCTGCGGTTTGCCTCACCAGGACTAATTCGGTCCCAGGGCGTTCGTGTATTAGCGATCACGCAAGGTTTGATGCCGGATCGCCCCGAAAGGGGCCGTTCGGACTACTCCTCGACGGCGGTTTCGTCGTCCTCGGCCACGGGGACGCCGGCGGGAACATCAGCCGAGGCGCCGGCGTCGGGCGCGTCGATCGTCCCCTCGCTGCGCTCGTACTGCTCCCACGCCTCGTCGATGGCGGCGGCGTCGTAGGTCGGGCCGATGTAGTTGCCCTCGTCGTCATACGCGTGCTCGCCGAAGTGCTCGCGGTACTCCTCCGCGACCTCGCCACCCTCCGCCGCCTGCTTGATCGAGAGGCTGATGCGGCGACGAGCGAGGTCGAGGTCGATGATCTTGACCCACAGCTCCTCGC
>JANMIX010000712.1:0-4622 GCA_031376015.1 Acidimicrobiia bacterium
GGCCTGCACCATCATGTCGGCGCCACCCCACGACATGATCGAGAAGAAGTCGGGCTGCGAGCCGGGGTTGGTGCGCCCGTACCACTGGTTGAACGCAGCCACCGCCGGGTTGGCGGTGTCTTCTAGGATGTCGAACGTCTCACCCAGGATGGTGCCCTCGGCGGCGTCGCCGGCCAAGTCGAGGAACTGCTGACCGTAGGCCTGAGCGCCGTAGAAGGGGACCTTCGGCTTCCAGTTCACCTGCTTGATGGCCTTGGCGAAGTTGGCCATGCCGTTGACCTCGAGGGTCGTGATCAGCGAGTCGGCGCCGTCGTTCTTCATCTTGGTGGCGTAGCCGGCGTAGTTGGTCTCGGTGACCGACACCTCATACGGGCCGCTGACGGCGAGCCCTGCGCTCTTGATGTCGCTCATGTAGGCCTGGCCGCGGGTGCGGGCATCGGCCTGCGCCGGATACACCACCGCCACCTTCGTGATGCCGTAGGTCTTCTTGAGGTACGCCCACATGCCGCCGGTGCCGTTGCGGTCGCCGCGAGGATCGATCGGGTTGGGGGAGAAGACGTTCTTGGACTTGATGCTGAGGTTGCCGATGCACAGCGACGTGTTGGCGATGTTGGACCCGTCGATCACCGAGTTGCCGCCGTCGTCCACCACCGTGACGTCGCCGCTGAACCCGAACACCTGATCCTTGAGACTCTGGAAGGCGGCCCGGTTGGCGCCCGAATCGAGGCGGTCATCGGCGGTCACCAGCGTGAGCTTGCGGCCGCATACCCCACCTTGGCTGTTGATGTAGTTGAAGTAGGCCTTCACGGCGTTGACACCGCTCTGACCGAACCCGGGGATGGGTCCCGAGATGGTGGACACGTTGCCGATCTTGATTTCAGTGTCGCTCACCCCCGGGTCCTTGGAGCCGGCCTTGGGGGTACACGCACCGCCCGTCGCAGGGCCCGCCGTCGTGCCGCCTCCGGTGGAGCCGGCCCCGGTGGACCCGGTGTTGGTGCCGCCACCGGTGACACCACCGGCCGCGCCTCCCGTCCCTGCGGCCGGCGTCGAGGCGCCGCCACCGGAGGCGCCGGGGACGCCCGCCGCGCCGCCACCCAGGGCGGTGCCATTCCCGCCACCCGTGCCGGAACCCCCGCCGAGTGCCGCCAGCCGCTGCGACTCGCTGAGCCTCGCTCCGCACCCCGCGGTGACCGCGACGAGGACGAGAGCGACCCCGGCCCGCACCAGTGCGTGACGACCTGCAATCTGTCGATGCGTTCGGCGCCCGGCGCGCTTGAGATTCAAGGTCTCGTTCTCCTGACACCCGTTGCTCATGTCCTGCCACCCAGTGCTGAGGACATCCCTGTTTACCGGACGCGAGGGGTCGCGTGACAGCCGCGCCGGTCTGACTCGGGACCCACAGCACCGTTATCGTGTGCCGACCACTCGGGAGGGGACCGGCACATGGGGTTGTTGGAGACGATCGAAGTGAACGTGCGTTTCGGCGGTCACCACGCGGTGCGCGACGTGAACCTCAACGTCGAGGCCGGCCAGATCACCGGCCTCATCGGACCCAACGGCGCCGGCAAGACCACCACGTTCAACGTGATCACCGGTCTGCAGGAGGCCACCAGCGGCAAGGTCATGCTCAACGGGCAGGACATCTCCTCCCTGGCACCCCATCAGCGGGCCCGGCTCGGGATCGGACGAACCTTCCAGCGCCTCGAGGTGTTCGGCTCGATGACGGCGCGCGAGAACATCCTCACCGCTGCGGAGATCCACAAGAGCTGGTCGCACTCCAAGGATGACCCCCGTGTCGCCACCGAAGCCATCATCGAGCGCATCGGCATCGGCTCTGTCGCCGACGACCGCGTCGACGCCATGCCCACGGGCCAGGCCCGGCTGGTCGAGTTGGGGCGGGCACTGGCCACCCGGCCCAAGGTGTTGCTCCTCGACGAGCCCGCCTCTGGCCAGGACGAGACCGAGACCGAGGCCTTCGCCGAGTTGCTGCTCGACCTGGCGCAAGAGGGCATGGCCATTTTGATGGTCGAACACGACGTGCCCCTGGTGATGCGGGTGTGCGAGTGGATCCACGTGCTCGACTTCGGTGCCATCCTGGCCGAGGGCACTGCAGCGGAGATCCAACAGAACCAGGCCGTGCTCGACGCCTACCTGGGTGCCGCCACCGAGGAAGCGAGCCTGGAGCATGCCGAAGAGGTCAAGGGACACGGTTGATGGCGGTTGCCCCCGTTCTCGAACTCACCGGGGTGCGGGCCGCGTACGGCCGCATCGAGGTGCTCCACGGCGTTGATCTGGTGGTGCCGCCAGGCTCCGTCGTGGCCCTGTTGGGGCCCAACGGTGGCGGGAAGACCACCGCCATCAAGGTGATCGGCGGCCTGATGACCCCCACCGCCGGCTGCGTGCACGTGGCCGGTAAGCACGTCAACGGGGCGAGCCCCGACGCGCTGGCCCGCATCGGGGTGTGCACCATCCCCGAGGGCCGGGGCGTGTTCCCGAACCTCACCGTTCGCGAGAACCTCCGTATGGCCACGTACGCGGGTGTCGACTTCGACGAGGTGGAGACGGTTGCCTTCCAACGCTTTCCCCGGCTCGGCGAGCGGCGCACCCAGCTGGCAGGGACGATGTCGGGCGGTGAACAGCAGATGCTGGCCCTCGCCCGGGGTCTCGCCGTGAACCCGTCCCTGCTGCTGCTCGACGAGTTGTCGATGGGCCTGGCCCCCATCATCGTGGAGCAGCTCTACGAGGTGGTGGCCGGCGTGGCCCGCACGGGTGTGTCGATCCTGGTGGTCGAGCAGTTCGCCCGTACCGTGCTGGGCGTCGCCGATTACGCGGCGATCATGTTGCACGGTCGGATCGTGAGCGTGGGCCAGCCGGCCGACCTCGAAGAGGAGCTGTCCTCGGCCTATCTCGGCGGATGATGCGGTAGGGTCGACCGAACTGCACTCCGGCCCGACACGGCCCCGGATCTCACCGTCGCACCACGTCCGGACCGCCATCCGGACACATCTCAACCAAGGGGGGACCTTGAAGCGAAACCGCTCGATGGCACTGCTGGCCGTGCTCGTTCTGGCCACCGGCGCCTGCAGCCGGTCGAACAACTCGACGGCGTCTTCGAACTCGTCGTCCAACTCGTCGTCGGCGGCCGCGTCGTCGTCCTCGAGCGCCAGCGCCACCGGCTTCGCGGTGCAGCCCTCCAGCGGGCCGACCGAGCTCGACCAGGGCGGTTTCGGGGATCTCACCGACGTGTGCAAGGCGGGCGACGCCAAGGGTGCGACCGATGTCGGCGTGTCCGACGCCGAGATCCACATCGGCGTCGTCTCCGACAAGGGCGCCCAGGTGCGGCCCGGTCTCAACCGGGAGATGTACGACGCCGGCGTGGCCTTCGCCAAGTGGTGCAACGAGCACGGCGGCATCCTCGGCCGCAAGCTCGTGGTCGACGACCGCGACGCCAAGCTCTTCTCCTACACCGAAGCGGTCAACGCCGCCTGCGGCACCGACCTCGCCCTGGTGGGTGGCGGGGCCGCACTCGACGACGACAACGGCGCTCGGGTGAGGTGCGGGCTGGTCAACATCGCCGGCTTCGTCGTGTCGCCCAGCGCACGGGTGGCCAAGGTGCAGGTGCAGCCGCTGCCGAACCCCGTCTACACCTTCCTCGCCGGTCCCTACCGCGCCTTGGACAAGGCCGTGCCCGGCGCCTTGCAGAACTTCGGCATCCTCACCGGTGGGCTGCCCTCGACCCGGATCGTTCGCGACGGTGACGTCGAAGCCGTCGAGAACCTGGGCGGCAAGGTGGTCTACTCGGTGGAGTACAACGCGGCGGGGGAACAGAACTGGCAGCCCTTCGCCGAGGAGATGAAGTCCAAGGGCGTGAAGATGTTCGACTTCGTGGGTGAGCCCGAGAACCTCACCAACCTGCAGAAGGCGATGAACACCATCGGGTACTACCCCGACGTGACCGTTCTCACCACGAACTTCTACGACTCCAAGTACGCCAAGGAGGGCGGCGCCACGGCCAAGAACACCTGGGTGCGCTCGAGCTTCACCCCCTTCGAGTTGGCCAGCACCAACAAGGCCACACAGGCGTACATCGACATGATGTTCCGCTACAACAAGGACGGGAAGATCGCGTCACTCGGCGAGCAGTCGATGTCGTCCTGGCTGCTGTTCGCCAAGGCGGCCACCGCGTGCGGGTCGACTCTGACCCGGGCGTGCCTGCTGGCCAAAGCGAGCGCCGTCACGTCGTGGACGGGGGGAGGGCTGCACGCCGCAACCGACCCTGCCACCAGCACCCCCGCGCAGTGCTTCGTGCTGTTGAAGCTGGAGAACGGTGCCTTCGCGGTCGACAAGGCCGCGACCGCGGCCAACCAGGGCATCTTCAACTGCGGGGCCGACAATCTCATGACGCTCAAGAAGGACTACGGCGTGCCGCGCTGAGCGGTTCATGGTCAAGTTCCTCACCCTCACCGTCATCGGGTTCTCGACCGCGGGGATCTTCGCGGTCGCGGCCAGCGGGCTGGTGCTCACCTATGCCACCACCGGCATCTTCAACTTCGCCCACGGTGCCATCGGGATGCTCGGCCTGGCTGAACTTTGAGTCCGCCGCCACGTACATTTTTGATGAG
>JANMIX010000721.1:0-3222 GCA_031376015.1 Acidimicrobiia bacterium
GAGCCGGCCTCGGGCTCGCTGAAGAGCTGACACCACAGCTCGTCGCCCCGCAGCATCGGATCGAGGAACCGGCCCTGTTGTTCGGGGGTCGCGTGCTGCATGAGGGTCGGGCCGACCATGCCGTGGGCCACCGCGAAGACGCCTACCGAAACACCCCAGCGCGACTGCTCCTCACCGAAGATGGCCTCCTCGATGGGCTTGCCACCCCGACCCCCGAAGGCCTTGGGCCAGGAGATGCCGGCCCATCCCCCCTCGTAGGGCTGGCTCTGCCACCACCGGCACTTCTTCACGTACTCCGCCGGATCGAGGCCCGAGAAGTGCCCGGCGCTGAAGTCGTCGGGGCTGCCCTTGGGGATCGCGTTGGCCGCCAGCCACGCCCGCGCCGCCGCTCGGAAGGCGGCTTCTTCTGGGGAATCCTCGAAGTCCATGGCGGCCCCAGACTAGAACACGTTCTAGTCCGGTGTCAGTTGAGGACGGCCGGTCAGTCCGCCGCCGTCGTCGGGTCGTCGAGGCGTCCCGGGGCGGAGCGACCCGTGGCGTACGCGGTGTGCACCGAGGTCAGATAGCGCTCGATCGCTTCCACGGTTCGGCCGGTGCGGTACGACGGGAAGACCTCGAAGGCGTGCTCGGCGCCCTTGAGGGTCACGAACAGCACCGGCTGGCGCGACACGCTGCGCAGCGCCTCGACGAAATCGACGGCATCGCTGTAGGGGGCGAGGGTGTCCTTGGTTCCGTGGATGACCAAGGTGGGAGGGGCGTCGGGGTGGACGCGGTCGATCGGTGAGGCCTTGGCGAAGGCCTCGGGCTCCTCGGAGAACTTCTTCTTGAGGATTATCTTGGCGAAGAACATGTCGACCGTCTGCTTGTGCCAGCGTCCGGCCCGGTTGGTGAAGTCGTACACGCCGTAGATGGGCACGGCGGCCCGCATCGTGGTGTCGACGTCCTCGAAGCCGGGCTGGTATTCGGGATCGTTGGCGGTGAGCGCCACCAGGGCCGTGAGGTGCCCGCCGGCCGATCCGCCGGTCACGCACAGGAAGTCGGGATCGGCGCCGTACTCGGTGGCGTGCTGGCGGTACCAGGCGATGGCGCACTTGAGGTCAATGAGATGCTCGGGGAAGGTCGCCTTGGGCGACAAGCGGTAATTGGCGTTCACGCCCACCCAACCGTTGGAGGCGAGTTGGCCCAGCAGCGGGACGGCCTGCTCCCGCTTGTCGCCGAGCACCCAGCCGCCGCCGTGGATCTGCAGGATGCCGGGCCGGTTGGCCCCCGGCTGGATGCCCTCCGGTGCCCACACGTCGAGCTTGAGGCGCTTGCCGCCGGGCTCGGCGAAGACGATGTCGCGGGTGACCTTCACGCCGGCGCGGCGCCGCATCAGCACCGGGAACCACACGTGGATGCCGGGGAAGGCGGGTGTGTCCTCGCCGGGGGCCAACTCGCCCATGCCTTCGGCGATCTGATCGGGGGTCTTGCGGGCCAGCACGATCTGGCCTAGGAGACCGACCGCGGTCAGCGCTGCGAGCACCAGCCCCTGGTTCGACTCGACTTCTCCGGCTGCTGCGAAACCCGCGACGCCGATGACCTCCCAGAACAACCACCACGGCGCCAACTCGGTGACGAGCCAGGCGGCGAAGAAGCTGGGGATGAGGGTGATCCGGTTCTTCTGCGGGAAGTACGAGTTCAGGGTGGCAAGGAACCCGAGAAGGGCCACGGTGCGAAACATCGGTCCAGTGTGGCGGCTGGATGCCTTCGCGCGGAAGTGGAACGTGTTCTAGCGTGCCGCCATGGCCTTCAACATCGCCGACCTTTTCGAGCACATCGCGGATGCGGTCCCCGATCGCCCAGCCCTCATCGTGGGCGAGGATCACCTGAGTTTTGCCGAACTGGACCGGCGGGCCAATCAGGTCGCGCACCGCCTGGCGGCCTCGGGCATCGGCCCCGGCGACCATGTGGGCATCTACGCCTACAACGGGCCGGCATGGGTGGAGACGATGCTCGGTGCGTTCAAGGTGCGGGCCGTACCCATCAACATCAACTACCGCTACGTCGAGGAGGAGCTGATCTACCTACTCGACAACGCCGATGCGAAGACCGTGGTCTACGACCCGGAGTTCACCGCCCGCCTCGAGGCGGTGGCGCCGAGGATCCCACTGTTGAAGGCATCGCTACCCATCGATGCCACCTGGGATACCGAGCGCGAGACGTACTCGGCCGAGCGTGATTTCGGCGAGCGATCCCCCGACGATCACTACATGCTCTACACCGGTGGCACCACGGGCATGCCCAAGGGTGTCGTGTGGCGCCAGGAGGACGTGTACTTCGCCCTCGGCCAGGGCATCGACGCCGTCACCGGGATCAAGGTCAGCAGCGACACCGAGATGGCCGAGAAGGCCCGCGCCGGCGCCTTCGCGCTGGTGACCTTCATGCTCCCGCCGCTGATGCACGGCGCCTGCCAGTGGGGCATGTTGGGCATGCTCTTCCAGGGCCACACCGTCGTCCTCACCCCGAAGTTCGACCCCGAGGACATCTGGACCACCGTGGAGCGCGAGGGCGTGAACTCCGTGATGATCACCGGCGATGCCATGGGCCGACCCCTCATCGAGTGTCTCGAGGCCGACCCCGGCCGTTGGGACACGTCCTCGCTGTTCGCGGTGTCCTCCTCCGCGGCATTGTTCTCGGCGCCGGTGAAGGACCGCTTCTTCGCCGCCTTCCCCAACCTGGTGATCACCGACTCGATCGGATCCTCCGAAGGCGGGTTCAACGGCATCGCCCAGGTCGGCAAGGACGGCACCGCCATGAAGGGCGGGCCCACAGTGAAGCCCGGCCCCGACGTGGTGGTGGTCGACGAGGACCTCCGCATCCTCTCCCCCGGCTGCGGCATCGTGGGCAAGGTGGCCAGGGGCGGCAACATCCCGATCGGCTACTACAAGGACGAGGCCAAGACGAAGGCCACGTTCGTCTACACCGAGGACGGGACCCGCTATGTGGTGGCCGGCGACTTCGCCCTGTGGGAGGCCGACGGCACCATCACGCTGCTGGGCCGTGGTTCGGTCTCCATCAACTCCGGCGGCGAGAAGATCTTCCCCGAGGAGGTCGAGTCGGCCCTCAAGGCGCATCCCGACGTGTTCGACTGTCTCGTGGTGGGTGCCGACGACGAGCGTTGGGGTCAGCGGGTCGTTGCGGTGGTGCAACCCCGGCCCGGGAAATCACCCACGCTGGAGTCCC
>JANMIX010000757.1:0-3933 GCA_031376015.1 Acidimicrobiia bacterium
ATGGCCGCCTCGCTGCTGCAGGAACTGGGCTCGGCGAGCCATCCCGGCCTGGCCGAGACGCCACGCCGTGCCGCGCTGTGGTTGGGCCGAGCCGTCGACCGGGCCGAGGAGAGCGAGCTGTACCTCGAGGTGGATCGGCTGAGCGCGCTGGCCCTCAGCCTCGACGGTGTGGAGGGCATCGAGCGGCGCCACTTCCTACGGGCCCGGGCCCGAGCCGGAATCGGCAAGCGCGACCTGACCCAGGCGGCCGCTGATGTGGTGATGGCCCTCGCCGAGGCCGAGGCCGACAACGACGCCCGGGGCATCGCCAAGGCCATGGCCGTCCGGGGCGAGCTGGAGCAGAAGTCAGGCGATCTGGACGCGTCGGCGCGCACGCTGGCGGACGCCCTCGAACGGTTCCGGGCCATCGAGGACCGGCGCGGCGAGGCCGGCGCCCTGCGCAGCCTGGGCATGACCGCCCTCTTCGCCGAGCGCACGGAACAGGCCCTCGACGCCTTTCACGACGCGCTCGGCATCTTCCGCGACCTCGGCGATCGCCGGGGCGAGGGCTGGGCCCTGCAGAACCTGGCCTGGGTGGCCTACCAGCGCGGCGAGATCGATCAGGCCGAGACCTGGTTGGCCAGCTCGGCGGACACGTTCGCGGAGATCGGTGACGCGGGCGGGCTGGGTTGGGCCATGGGTCTGACCGCCTTCGTGCGGTACCACCAGGGGCGCTACGACGAAGCCGAGGGGCTGGCCGAGGCGATGCTGGCCGAGGCCGTGCAGCGCGGCGACAAGTGGGCCGAAGGGATGATGGGCAACCTGCTGGGCATGGTGGCCCTGTGGAGTGGTCGCTCCTCGCGGGCGCTGGAGATGGGGAAGAAGACCTTCACGCTCTTCCGCAGCATCGGCGACTGGTTCGGGTTCGGGGTGTCGGTCGGGGTCGTCGCCCGCTCTCTCACCGCATTGGGCCGGATCGATGAGGCGTTCGCCCTGATCGATGAGGTCCTCACCATCGACCCCGAAACCGCCCTGGGGATTCGTCACGACATGGCGGTGACGGCCAAGGTGACCACGTCGGCGCAGGCAGGTACGCCCGAGCGGCTCTTCGGTGCCGATGGCGAGGAGCTCGTGCTGGCCGATCTGGCCTGGGTGGATCAACGGATCGCCATGGCGTTACTGGGGCTGCAGCGCGGCCAGGTCGACGAGCCGCGAGCGGCGCTGGAGAGCGCCGCCGCCACCGGCAGCACCGCCGCCGTTGCCGCGCTGGCCGTGGCCCGCGCCGCGGCCGGCGACTTCGAGGGGGCCAGGGAGGCCGCGATTCAGGTGGGCTCCAGCGAGGGGGCCACCTATGCCGATCGGGTGCAGGCGCTGCTCGGCGGTGGTCTGGCCGCCGCTGCCGGCGGCGACTACGGGGTTGGCGCCGCCATGCTGCGCACGGCGCAGGAGCTGGTGGATGCCACCGAGGATGTGCTCCTCGGCATGACGGTGCGTCTGGCCGAAGCCCGGTTGCGGGAGTGCGCGGGGCATACCGGCGCCCACGACGACATTGCGACGGCGCGTCGCGCCCTGGCCGCGATGGGGGTGGCGGAGCCCGGCTGGGACGTCGTGTTCCGATCCGTCCTCAGCCGGGCCCCCCGGCCCGTGGAGGGCTGACTACTTGTTGGGCTGGGGAACGACCCGCAGGTAGGGCTTGAGCGTCTTCCACCCGCCGGGGAACTTCGCCTTGGCGTCCTCGTCGGAAACGGCCGGCACGATGATGACGTCCTCGCCGTCGGTCCAGTTGACCGGTGTGGCCACCTGGTAATTGGCGGTGAGCTGCAGCGAATCGATCACGCGGAGGATCTCGTCGAAGTTGCGGCCCGTGCTGGCCGGGTAGGTGATCGTGAGCTTCACCTTGTTGTCGGGGCCGATGATGAAGACCGAACGCACGGTGAGGCTGTCGTTGGCGTTGGGGTGGATCATGTCGTAGAGGGTCGCCACCGTGCGGTCGGCATCCGCGATCATCGGGAAGTTGGGCAGCTGGCCCTGGGTCTCCTCGATGTCCTTGGACCAGGCGATGTGGTCGTCGATGCCGTCGACCGACAGGCCGATGACCTTCACGCCGCGCTTGTCGAACTCGGGCTTGAGCTTGGCGGTATAGCCGAGCTCGGTCGTGCACACGGGGGTGAAGTCCTTCGGATGCGAGAACAGCACCGCCCAACTGTCCTTCTTCCACTCGTGGAAGTCGATGGTGCCCTCGGTGGTCTCCGCCGTGAAGTTCGGGGCTTCGTCGCCCAATCGCACTGCCATGTCGCTCTCCTGATGTCGGGTTGTCGGGCCGGACTCTAGCGCCATCGAGTGAAAAGCCGACCAACTCCATCGGGATTCCGCCCTGTGACGAATGTCCCATGGAAAATGCTAGACACAGCTAGCGAATGCTTGCTATAGTTAGCACGTCCTACTGACCACGATCGGCATCGCCACAGGGCGCGCCGACGGAAAACGGAGAAGCCACCATGGCTATCAAGAGCACCCTCAACGATGTCACCGACCAGGTTGTCGAGATCCTCACCACCATCCAGACCCCCGTGGTCGACGTGGTGCGCCAGGTCGTCGAAGCGGTCGACGGCTACCTGCCCGAGGATCGTCCCGAGCTGGCCTTCGCCGAGCAGCTCCCCAAGCCCGCCGAGCTCCTCGACCGTGGCTTCGCCATCGCCGCAGAGCTGAACGACGGCGAGTACGCGGCGGCCAAGAAGCTGCTCAAGCACCAGCAGGCCTTCGCCAAGTCGATGCTCGACGCGTTCGGCCCGCTGCTGCCCGCCTCTATGAAGCCGGCCCCCAAGCCCAAGGTCGCCAAGGCTGCCGCCGCCTGAGGAACTGATCCGTCCGATCCCCTGGGTAGTCACACGGGCGATCGACAGTTCCTCCCTCAATAGTTCCTCCCACCACGCATGGGCCCCGAGCAGATCCCCCCTCTGCTCGGGGCCCATGCGCGTGCGGGTCAGGGCCGGCGGATGTCGGGCTCGACGTAGATGACGCGGGTCTCTGGCACCGCCGCTCGCACGGCCCGCTCCACGGTGTTGATGGCGTCGGCCAGTTCCGTCACGCTGAACGTGGGGTCGAACTCGATCTTGGCCCCCAGCAGCACCTCTTCGGGACCCAGATGCTCGGTGCGGAGGTGGATGATCGACCGCACGGACGAACAGCCGGTGATGGCGTCGCGGATTCGGCTCTCCATGTGGGGAGTGGCGGATTCGCCGAGCAGCAGGCTGCGCATCTCGACCGCCAGGATGGCGGCCACCGCTGCGAGCAGGCCCCCGATGGCTAGGGTGCCCAGGGCATCGAAGACGGCATCGCCGGTCACTTCGCTGAGCACCACGGCGATCAGGGCCAGGAGGAGCCCGAGGAGAGCGGCGGCGTCCTCGAGGACCACGACCGGCAACTCAGGGTTCTTCGAGGTGCGAATGAATCGCCACCAACTGCCAGTGCCTTTTAGTGGGCGGGCTTCGCGGAGCGCGGTGCGGAACGAGTATCCCTCGAGGCACACGGCCCCGAGGAGCACGCCGATGGCGACCGGTGCCGACTCGATCACATGAGGGTGCAGGAGCTTCTCGACCCCGTCGGCAATGGACACGAGCGATCCCACCGCGAACAGCACGAGGGCCACCACGAAGGCCCAGAAGAAACGTTCGCGCCCGTATCCGAAGGGGTGGGCGTCGTCGGGCTCGCGTCCGGCGCGCCGGTGACCGAGCAGCAGCAAACCCTGGTTGGCGCTGTCGGCCGCGGAGTGCACGGACTCGGCCAGCATGGCGCCCGAGCCGGTGATGAGGAAGGCCACCACCTTGAGGGCCGCGATGCCGAGGTTGGCCGCCAGTGCGGCCACGATTGCCTTGGTGCCTTGGGGCTCGCTCGACATGAGCGGCGACGCTAACGGACGCGTGCGTCCAGGCTGGCGGCCATGCCGAAGGCGTC
>JANMIX010000408.1:0-2117 GCA_031376015.1 Acidimicrobiia bacterium
ATCGACGCCCTCGGCGCGCAGGGCACCGACGCCGACGACCTGGAGGCGTTCGCCGACGGCGTGGTCGCCGCGCTGGCACGCCTGCAGGGAACCGTGGATCGCCTGAGCGAATCCATGCGCGCCATCATCGGCTGAGGTCCGCCCCCGGACAATCCGGTGGAATCTGCGTCGCACGAACGCGCAACTCTGCCGATCGCTGCCGATAGGGCCCCGTAAGGGAGTGACCTGACGCGCCACGGAAGGGAATCGTGCGATGAGCCTCACCCACGACGACACCGACCGCTCATCCGCCGGCGAGACCGGCGACACCGTCATGTCACGCCCCAAGCCCAAGCCGGGCTGGCTCGCCGCCCTGGCTCATCTCGCCCCGTCGGATCCCGCCCCCGAGACCCTCGTGGATCGGGCCCGGGCCCGTGTCGCCGCGGCCGTCATGGAACACACGGCGGAGGCGCACTCCGCTGGCGTGCCGGCTGCGGAGCCGGAAGCCACTGGGCGGGCGAACATCTCCGAGGGCACCACTGGCGCCACTGATGAGCCTGCGAGGCCGGCTGATGCGCCGCCGGTCGAGATCAACGTCGAACCAGCACCGCTGGATCTGCCCACCGGAATGGTGCAGGCGCTTCAGACGGTGTGGCGCCGCGGCGGCCTGGAGGATGACGAGAGTCGCGCACTCGACGCCGCCGACGTCGTGCCCGACCCCAGCCTTGAGGCGTGGAACGACGAATGGGAGGACGGCTGGGTGGATCCGGCCGCACCTGCCCCATCGAGCGAGATCCCCGAGGGCCCGGCGGCGATCCCGCTGGGCCCCGGCCCGGCCGTCACTCTCGCGGAGACCGATTCAGCGATGCCCTCGCCGGCCGCCACCGACAGCCCGATGGTCCTCGACTCAGAGGTCGAACCCGAGTCGGCGTCCGCGGCCGCCGTCTCCGCTGCGCCGGCCCCGGAGATCCGCCCCGAAGGAGAGCACGACATGTACGCCACCGCCCCCGCTGAAGCCCTGGACATCACCGAGACCCCGGCCCAAGTCCTTGCCGACGCACCCCTCGCCCCGGTCCCCGCAGCAACCGACTCCACCGGCGCCCCGGAGTGGATGACGCCGCTCCTGCGGGCGATCGTGGGGCTCATCGACTCGGCGGATCACATCAACGCCCGCCTCGATGCGCTCGAGGAGACCTACCGCAGCCTCGAGCCGGCGCTGCGGCAACTGGCGGCCGACCACGACGCCGCGGCCACCGACGGCGCGCTCTACGCCCTGCGCCGCGACGTTGCCGACGTGCGCCGCAAGCTCCGGGTCATCGTCGGCTGAGGCGAGCGCGCCACGGGCCGCGCAGCGATCGTGGCCCAGGGCGAGCAGGGCCGGTCAGCAGGCTCGGGCCGGTTCGAGCACCGACGTCACCAAACCGTCGAGGGTGCTGCGCAGGTCGTCGGGCCCGAAGGCGAAGCACACCACAATCAAACGGTCGACACCGGCCTGGGCATACTGCTCGATCATCCCTGGCTCCAGCGCGTTGAAGTAGGGGCACACCGACAACGTGAAGCCCTCGCCCCGCCGGCGGCCCCGCGCGTCGAGCGCGGCATCGAGGCGGGCCAGCGGCTCGGGGAGGTCGGCCGGCAGCCGGTTGAACGTGAACCAGCCCTGCCCGTGGGTCGCGGCGCGCCGCATGGCGGCGTCGCTCTCCCCGCCGATGTGCAACGGGGGGTGCGGAGTCTGCACGGGCTTGGGGTACATGCGGCACGGCGGCAGGTCGTAGAGCTCCCCCTCGAAGGAGGAGGTCTCCTCGGTCCACAACGACTTCATGATCTGCAGGTACTCGTCGGTGCGCTGTCCCCGTTTGGCGAAGGGGACGTTGAGGGCGTCGAACTCCTCGCGTAACCAGCCGATGCCGACCCCGAAGTCGACCCGGCCCGCCGACAGCACGTCCAGGTCGGCCACCTGCTTCGCGGTGTAGACCGGGTTGCGTTGAGGGACGAGGCAGATGCCGGTGCCGAGGCGTATCCGGTCGGTCACCGCCGCCAGATAGGTCAGCGACGTGAGCGGGTCGAGCAGGCCCACGTCGCCCCCGCCGGGAAACTTGCCGTCCGGCGAGTACGGGTACTTCGACGCGTACTCGTCGAAG
>JANMIX010000816.1:0-7486 GCA_031376015.1 Acidimicrobiia bacterium
GATGGTCGACCCCCAGCGGGTTGCGCCGCCGGGCAACCCGCCCTCGGGATCGTCGTTCGCCGCCGACCCGGTCAACGTGCTCTGCGCTGCCCTCGGCATACCCTGCGCCGGCTGACCGGCGCCGCGCCCCCGTCAACGACGAAGGCCATCTAGGGCTTCGAGGGGTTCGCCGGCGTGATCAGGCGGTGCTCGAAGGCGAAGGCGGCCGCCGCAGTGCGTGAGTTCACGCCGATCTTGGTGAAGATGTTGGACACGTGCCGCGCCACGGTTCGTTCACTGAGATGGAGCGCGGTGGCGATCTGCCGGTTGGTGCAACCGGCGGCGACATGGCCCAGCACCTCCGCCTCCCGACCGGTGAGGCCAGCCGGAAGTTCGGCCGGCGAGGAGAACGTGCGGGCCTCCCGGGCGGCCAGTGTTGCGCCCAGTTCCTCGAAGATCGTCGCTGCGATCTCCAGCGATCGTGTGGCCCCGTCGTCGTCGCCGCAGCGGCGGCAGGACTGGCCCAGCAGCAGCCGTACCGTCGCGATCTCGTAGGGCACCTGCAGTTCCTGCCACAACCGGAGCGCCTCGGACAGCGTCGTGCAGGCGCCACGCCCGTCGCCCTGCGCGAGTAGCAGCCGTCCGCGCGAGGTCAGTGCGGCGGCCGACACGGAGGTGCTGCCGAACTGGGCTGCGATGCGTTCGAGCTCGTCGACGGCGCCGGCGGCCTCCTCCAGTTCCTTGGCGGCGATGGCGATCTGGACGCGGGCCGGCAACAACTTGGCTCGTTCCAGTTGGTTCCAGCTCTGCTCCGCCAGCATGCCGGTGATGATGGAGGTGGCCGCGTCGATTCGGCGTTGGGCCAGGCGGAGCAACGCCAGACCGCCGCTGCGCTGACCACACAGCTCCTCTGCCTGAGCGAATGCCTGCTCAGCGCCGTCGAGGTCGCCGAGCCGGCGGCGGATCTCGGCGATCTCGACGTAGCCGGCCGCCGCGATGGGCAGGTGGAAGCTGCCCAGCTCCTCGCAGGCCAGCCGGGCCTCGCGTTCGGCCCCGGTCCAGTCGCCCCGCTGTTGTAGCAGCGAGGCGTGGTGCACCCTGCAGATGCCGGGCCACATGGCGAGTGGGTGCCGCTCGGACCACCGGGTCGTTGCATCGGTCCACTCCGCGGCGCGGCGAAGGTCGCCCAACTGCTCGCAGGCGCTGATCATGCTGCAGTACACCTTCCCGGTCGAGTACGGGCCCAACCGGCCTTCGATCGCCAGCAGCATCGCCTCGTCGAGATGTCCGAGCCCGTCGGCGACACGCCCGGTATCGATCAACAACCGGCCGATCGTCTGGAGTGCCTCTGCCTGCAGGTCGGCGGAGCGGACTCGCCGGCCGAGAGCGAGCACCTGCTCGGCACGCTGCTGGGCGCTCTCGAGATCGCCGGCTCCGTGCGACACCTCGGCCTCGCGCAGAAGGAGTCCGCCGTACTCCACCGACTCGGGGTGCGCCTCGAGGCAGTAGCGAGCGCGCCGCAGCCACGCCCCGGCGATGGAGGGCTTCGCCTTCATCTGGTGGTGTTCCCACAGCGACACCGCGCAGCGGCCGGCACGTCGGCTGTCCTCGGCTGCTTCGTAGCCGGCGTAGGCGCCCTCACGGGCGTCGATGCAGTCGTCGAGGCGGCCCAACCACCAGGTGGCCTCGGCCAGGAGTTCGAGGCGGTCGGCCTCCTCGCCAGTATCCGGCGCGGTGCCCATCGCCGTGGCCAGTTGTGCCGCCTCGTCCCAGGCTCCCCGTGCGAGCGCAGCCCGGACCTCGTCGATACCCTCAGGTGCTGGTTCCTCCACCTGTTCCAGTCCTTCGGTCATCGAGGTTCCCGCCAGTCCATGTGACCGGTCACGGTACTGCGCTCGCACGTGGGGAGGTCAGATCAGGACGCCATCTGCTTGGACAGATGGTCGAGTACGGGCAGGATCTCCGTGGTCGGGCTGTATTCCAGGAACGTCACACCCTCATCGGTCCAGCCGGTGTGCCCCGCCGGCCAGTAGAACACGTCGCCTGCAACGTTCTTCTCCTCGTGGCCATCGGCGTAGCGCAGCGTGATCGAACCCTTCAGTACCTGACCCCAGTGTGGGCACTGACACAGGTCGCCGGGGAGCCCGACGAAGAGCGGGGTGAAGTCCACCCCGGCCGGCAGCACGATGTGACGGGTGTAGATGTCGCCGCACTCGACACCGCGGGTCTCGATCTCCCCCTGCTGCATCTCCAACGGGATGTCCTCGTAGCGATAACGCATCTTCCGAATCCTCCTCGGTCGGGCCCAGGGCGTTCCCGGTGCCGTCTCGTCGTCATCGTCTGCGCCCTGCGGCCGGCCCGGCATCGGTCGGTTGATCCGATTCCGGTCGATCGGCAGCCGGCGCGTGGTCAATCCATGCCATTTGGATGCAGGAGCGATGGCATGGCCGGCTGATGCCGGGGCCGGCATGTCGGGCGCACGCTACGAACCATGACTGCGACACATGACAACCCCCACACCCAATCCACCGCCGACCAACTCATGGAGTTGGGCCACGATCGTGAGGCCGTCCTCCTCGCTACGCGAGACTCTCGCTCGGAGCGTCACGGCGAGTCTTCACTGGTGACGACGACAAAGGGGGAACCGATGGATGGAGTCGATCAGCTCGACGAGATCATCCCGCTGTTGCGTGCACTGGTGTCGAACATCACCGCCGAGCAGCTCACCGTCCCGTCGCCGTGCGCGAGCTTCGACGTGGCGGGCGTGCTCGAGCACATGATCGGTGGCGCCACCGCCTTCGCCCCGGCTTTCCGCGGCGGTCCCGCTCCGACCGGTGACGGTGGCACGGAATCCGGCACCCCGCAGGAGCGCTTCCAGCGGGCCATGGCTGACCTGCTCGACGCGTTGCACACCCCTGGCGCCCAGGAGCGCACCATCGCCTCGCCCTTCGGCGAGGTGCCGGGATCGATGTTCGCCCGCTACGTCGCCTTCGACGGGTTGGTGCACGGCTGGGATCTGGCCACCGCCACCGCACAGGCCTACGCGCCGGCCGAGCAGCTCGTCGAGGAAGTGGGGGCATTCGCTCGCTCACTGGTCGCCCCCGAGATGCGCGATGGCGACACCTTCGCCGCCGAGACGGAGGCCCCCGCGAGCGCCGGTGCCCTCGAGCACCTGGTCGCGTTCAGCGGCCGGCGGATCCCCTCCTAGCCGGGCGCGTCGAGGCTTCGTCGCCGATGGCCGAGTCAACAGCCCTTGTCGGGAACAAGCGGCGGAGCCTCACCGCTCCGGTTTTCGTCACCCTCGTGCTCGGTGCAGCGCTGGTCCGTGGCTACTTCGGCGCCAGCACCACTACCGGCCGGGTCGTCATGATCGCCACCATGGGCACGCTGTTCGTGCTGTGTGCCACCTTCAGCGTCTGGCTCATGCGCCAGCCGCCGGAGCAACTCGAGATCGGCCCCGAACGCGTCGTGTTGTGGCAGCGTCCCGGCCGCGGCATCCAACTCGGTACCGAGCCTCCGCTGCAGGTGACGCGTGCCATCCTCCGCGCCGGCACACACATGACCACGACCTGGTATCTGGCTGATGCCTCCGAGACCGCTGTCCGCCTTGATGGCGAGAAACGGACGCCCCTGAAGGGCGTTGCGGCGCGCATCGACCTCACTTCGTTCCACCCGACGGAGGTTTTCGAGGAAGTGCAACGAGCGGGCTGGCCGGTCGAACAGCGGATCTGACCGTCCGTCGCTCCGATCATCGGCGCGCGCCGATCGATCTCACCTCTACGATCTCTCCCATTCGGAGAGAGGGGCGTGTGGATGCACGAAACCGCCGCAGATCTGGAAGAACTGCAGCGTCTGCTCGATACGAGCTTCGCGTCGGCCGGGCGGCACCTTCTCGAGGTCATCACTTCTGAACGGCGGCTGCCCGCGGAACAGATTGCCGCGTGACTGTCGGGGATGTGCCTCCTGGTGCTGGCCACGGTGACCTTCGATGGCCGCCCCATCGCCGGCCCGGTCGACGGCATCTTCTATCGAGGCGCCTTCTACTTCGGATCCTCTCCGGATTCGATCCGCTTCCGGCACATTCGTCAGCGGCCGTGGGTGAGCGCGTCGCACCTCCCCGGTGAGGAGTTCTCGGTGACGGTGCACGGCCGGGCGGTACCCATCGACGTGGCCTCCCCTGCGGAGGCCGGTTTCCGGCAGGCGTTGCTGGACGTCTACGTGCCCCGCTACGGCGCCGGCTGGGTGGACTTCCTCGACTCCGGTCCCGTGTACGCGCGCATCGACGCCGAGCGGATGTTCATGTTCCACATGGACCCCGAATAGCGATTGTGGGCCCGCTACCTCGGTGACTGCTCCGACTGCTCCGGCTGCTCGCCAAGCGCAGCCGGATCGAGACCTGGCGCGGTCGCGACCGGAGCTGCCTCACGTCGATCGGCGCGCAGGCTGGCGACGATGGTGACGCTCAGCACGGCGGCGATGACCAACAGGCTCAGGAACGTGGGGAAGTGCACCACCTCGAGCAGCAGCATCTTCACGCCGACGAAGGCCAGGATGACCCCGAGACCCTGATTCAGATAGCGGAACCGGTCGGCCATGCCGGCCAGGCAGAAGTAGAGCGCCCGCAGGCCGAGGATGGCGAAGGCGTTCGAGGCGAAGACCAGGAAGGGCTCGTGCGACACGGCCAGGATCGCGGGAATCGAGTCCACGGCGAACAGCACGTCGGTGGTCTCGATGAGCACCAGCACCGCGAACAGGGGCGTGGCCAGTAGGGCACCGGTGCGCCGCGTGAACAACTTCTGGCCGTCGTAGTCAGGGGTCGAGGGCACGACCTTGCGCACGAGGCGCAGCACCGGGTTCGCCTCCGGGTGGATCTCGGCATCGGCATGGCGGGCGATCTTCACGGCGGTGAAGAGCAGGAACACGCCGAACACGTACAGGACCCAGTCGAAGGACTCGATCAGGGCGACGCCGGCGAAGATGAAGAGGCCGCGCAGCACCAGCGCGCCGAAGATCCCCCAGAAGAGCACCCGGAATTGGTAGCGGGCGGGTACGCCGAAGTAGCCGAAGATCACGGCCCACACGAACACGTTGTCGACCGACAGGCTCTTCTCGATGAGGTAACCGGCGACGTACTCGCCGGCCGCGGCACCGCCGGCCCACCAACCGATCACCGCGGTGAAGCCGAGGCCGATGCTGATCCACACCGCCGACTCGATGACGGCGGCCCGGAAGGATGCCTCATGCGGGGTGCGGTGCACGAGCAGGAGATCAGCCACCAGGAGCACGACGATGGTGGCAATCAGCGCCACCCATGCTGCGGCCGGCACGTGGAGGTCCACGAACTGGCCGGGGGTGGCCGCGTCCAGTGTCGCCATCATCGGGCACCGTCGCAGGGGGCGGAGTGATCAGCGGGACACGCCAGGAACAGTACGAACGACATCGAAGCCTCCGGTTGGATCGTCTTGACCAAACCGAAGGTCTCTCCCGCTCCTGATGGAGCCGCGGCGCCGGGTCCGAAGACCGTGATGACGACGTCCGCGTGCTGGGATACTCCCCTTCGTTGCGCAAAGAATAGCGCCGTGCCGTCGGGTCGCAACCGGCGGCGACGAGGCACGCGCATTCCCCGAGCGACAGTGGGCATAGTTTGCGGCTGTTGATCGATCGCACGCCCGCCCCGACCTGGGAGAGCACATGAGCTACGCAGTGGACTTCGTCGACGTCTCG
This sequence comes from Acidimicrobiia bacterium, assembly GCA_031376015.1. Classification (GTDB taxonomy): domain Bacteria; phylum Actinomycetota; class Acidimicrobiia; order Acidimicrobiales; family JACDCH01; genus JANMIX01. Next base: position 5,704 of record JANMIX010000816.1, read on the forward strand.
ACCGTCGGCCTGGAGTCGTCGCCGGTGGCGCCTGCACTCGCCGGCCTTCGTGCCAACGAGGCCCGCTACTTCAAGAACAAGTACGACCATGTCTTCACGGTCGAACCGGCCGCCAAGGCCAAGAAGGAGATCGACTGGGTGCACCGGGTGCTCAAGGAGGACCGTGGCATCGTCATCGCGTCACCGCCACTGGAGGCGACGAGCTTCCAGGTCGAGAACATCCGATGGACCTACGTGTTCTACGAGAGCGGGCTGTCGATAAACGTCCTGTACACACTCGACGAGGCCGGAAAGCGAGCCGTCGGTTTCAAGTTGTCCGAAGGGATGGAGGTGCCCGACGAACTCAACTCCTTCAAGTTCGCGCGACAGAAGTCGAAGTTGGCCGGCACGATCCGTGGTTCGTACTTCGTGATCAAGGGCCAGTACTGAACTCCCGTGTGCTCCGTGCCGAACGCCGGCGCGACGCTCAGGCGGGCCGGCGCTGATTCAGTGATTCTGCGTTGGTGAAGAGGAACTTCCGCCGGTCCTCGTCGTTGAAGCCGCCGAGTTCGGCGAGGACGTCGCGGGGGGCCGCCAGACCCTCGACATGGGGCCAGTCCGACCCGAAGATCACCCGGTCGATCCCCATGTGGCCGACGACCTCGTGCAGATCGTCCTCCCAGAACGGGTTGATCCACACGTGCCGGCGGAACACGTCGGCGGGGTCCTCCGCGTAGTAGTTCGGCAGGCGCCGCTTCGACTGACCCAGTTTCCGGAACAGATCCGGCAGGAACTCCGATCCGTTCTCCACCGAGGCGATGCGCAGGTTGGGGAACCGCTCGAAAAGACGGTCATAGATCAGCGTCAGCAGGAAGTCGTAGATAGCCCGCTCGGGGTTCAGACTGGCCACCGTCGGGCGCTGACCTCCCCCGATCACGTCGAGGGTGCCGCCCTTGGGGTAGCCGTTGGTGGAGTAACCCGAGTTGGCGACGTGCGCAACCACGCAGACCCCCGCTTCGTTGACACGGGCCCAGAATGGGTCGAACACAGGGTCGGCCGGTGAGAGAGGGCCCCGGTCGGTGAACACCGCCGCGGGGCGCAGCACGATGATCCGTGCGTCGCGGGCCAACGCCCACTCCAATTCTCGGCAGGCCCAGTCGACGTCGGCCAGCGAGAGATACGGCGCGCAGAAGATCGTGCCGCCGACGTTGAAGCCCCAGTCGTCCTCGACCCAGCGGTTGAACGCCTGGAAGGTCGCACAGGCGGCTTCGACGTCGCGCTTGAGGCGTTCCTCGTAGAGCACGCCCAGGGTCGGGAACAACCAGGCGGCGTCGATGCCCTGTTCGGTGATGCGGGCCAGCCGGGCGCCGCGATCCATGTAGGCCGCCGGCATCGGTTCGATGGCCGAGCGGATCAGTTCCGCCGACGACTTCTTCTCGGGGTTGCCCTTGAAGTAACTGCGCAGGACCCCCGGCTTGGAGATGGGGTTGAAGGTCGGGTTGGTGACCTGGCGGTCGAGACGTCCGGCGATGAGGTGGTAGCGCCGGCCGTCCATCTCGACCCACTGCACACCCCGAGCTCGCATGGCGGCGGGGAGGTGCCGAGTGAAGGCGTCCTCGGCCTCGTAGTAATGGTTGTCCGCGTCGAAGATCTGCAGGCCGGCCGCATCGGGGCTGGCCTCAGTGCCCGCATCCGGATCGACCCGGGTCGTCATGGGCCCTGAGGATAGCAAGTGTCGACACCCGGCAGAGGACATTTCCCAGAAATGTCTTGCGCGGTTCGTCCCGGATTGCTAGACCGTGGC
>JANMIX010000010.1:0-2214 GCA_031376015.1 Acidimicrobiia bacterium
GCTGCTCGACCGCCTCGCGCGGGCCCTCGCTGTCGGCGACGGGGGCCTCGATGACACCATCGGGATGGATTGTCTCGGATGGGGTTTCGCTCACCCTGCGTTTCCTACACGACCGGCCAGCAGCGGGACCAATAGCTCATCGGCGGTGGCAGATCCATGGCGGCCGACCAGGTGATACGGCCCGGTGTCGGTGGGCTCGCTGAAGGCCAGCACGCCCTTGGCGACGAGGGCGACGTCGCCCAGCCGGCCGGCGGCCTCGCCGGTGACGACCGGGCCGAACCAGCCCTCCTCCACCACCTGGTCGCGTGTGCGCACCCAGCCCTGGTGTCCATGGCGGGACCGGCAGGCGTCGGCCAGGTCCACGGCATGGCCGGGTCGGGCATGCAGCCACCGGAAGCGCCCCTCGCCGGATTGGAAGCTCACATGCTGGAGAACCTCGGGGTCGAGCGGCACGACGTTCTCGCCGGTGTGGACCTGGCCATGATCTGCGGTGACCACCACCACGGCCTCCGGCGGAGCGGATGCCATGACCGCGGCCACGATCTGATCGGCCGCCGCCACCTCGGCGTCGAAGAACTCGGTGAGGCCGTACTCGTGGGAGACCTTGTCGATGCCGTCGTAGTAGCCGTAGACGAACGGTTCGGTCGCCGCCAGCCGGCTGAGGTGAGTGGCCAGGGTCGAACCGACCCGCCAGCCCGAGAACCGGGCTTCGTCGAGGTGGGCCATGGTGAACCCGCTGCGGGCGAACTCGGCGCGGGTCACCACCGGAGGACGGTGCCCGCAGAAGGCGGAGTGCGGTTGGATCTTCTGGGGGACGATCGTCTGGCGGGCGTCGCCGGTGGCGGTCGACCACCGCAACACGTTGAGGACCTCGCCCCCGACGACGATGCGGTAGCCGATGACCCCGTGCTCGCCGGGAGGCAATCCGGTGGTCAGTGACGTCAGTGCGGTGGCCGTGGTGGTGGGCAGCACGGTGGAGATCGGCCCACCCTGCAACGAGGCCAGTGTGGGGGCGAGGTGGTGCCTCGTCTCGAGCTGGTTCCACCCCAGACCGTCGAGCACGAGCAGGATCACCGCCTCGGCGTCATGGGCCGGTTCGGGCAACCACGACGGTCGCTGGTCGGGCGGTTCGATCAGGGCGGGCACGACGTTGGAGATGCACGCGCCCGCGTAGTCGGGGCGTAGCGGTTCATCGACGTCGAGGCCATCGAGGCCCTGGTTCATGGCGTTCACCCGTTCCTACTGCGCCACCGGCGACTCCGCGCCGTGCTTGGCACTCACCCTATCGACCGTTGATCGGCGCGCTGGAGAGGCGTTCGGGGAGGATCGGCGGCGCCCCCCTACCATTGGGACGTCATGAAGGTCTCCACACGAGGCGACTACGCCAGCCGCGCCCTGCTCTCACTCGCACTGCGCGGCGACGAAGGAGGCCCGACGTCGGTGCGCGACATCGCCGAACGCACCGGGCTCCCCCAGCCTTACCTCGAGCAGATCCTGCTGGCGCTCAAGGGGGCCGGCCTGGTTCGTTCCAAGCGGGGCGTTGGCGGCGGGTATGTACTGGCCCGTGATCCCGCCGACATGAGCCTGGCCGACATCGTCTCCGCGGTGGACGGCCCGATCGTGCTGGGCGACTTCGGCGAGCCCCACAAGGACGGCGCCTGCGACCACGAAGGCCAGTGCGTGCTGCTCAGCGTGTGGGCGGGCGTGTCGGAGCAGATGCGCCGGTTGCTCGACGCGTTGACCTTGGCCGACGTGGCCGACATGGCCCGTGGCACCCGGCCCTGGCCGGAGGCCGACGGAACGCCCCCACCGGTGCCCGACGGTGCCGACCGACCGGCTGACTGACGCTCAGTGCGGGGGTAGGGGCCGTTGTGGTGGGTCGCTCAGCCGGTCGACGTCATCGGGGAGGAGCCCGCGGTACGTACCTCCCGGCGGCACATTGGCATTGAGCCCCACGTCCACAAGACGAACGGGCGCGTGGGCGCCGAGCGCCATCAGCACCCGCACCGGGGCGCGGACCACCAACGCGAACACCACCGCGCCGTCAGCACGGGCCCCGTCGCGAACGAACTGCAGGCGGACCAGTTCGTCGCGGTAGAAGGCGGCGAACGGCGAGGTGGCGGGGACGGTGGGGAGCAATGCCGCGATCTCGGCACGATCGGCCGTGGCCCGGGCGCGCTGTTCCTCGGCCCAGCCCCGCAAGGCTTCGGTGCT
>JANMIX010000021.1:0-3654 GCA_031376015.1 Acidimicrobiia bacterium
GACGCCGTGGGCGCGCTGGCCGAACTGGGGTACGAGGTGTTCTGCGACCTCAAGCTGCACGACATCCCGACCACGGTCAACAAGGCGGCACACGTGTTGGGCGTCATCGGGGTCAACTACCTGACCATCCACGCCGCCGGCGGCGTCAACGTGCTGCGGGCCGGAGCCGAGGGACTGGCCGAGGGGGCGGCCGGCGCCGGGCTCCCTGCGCCCATCGCCCTCGGCGTGACCATCCTGACCTCCGACGGTGACGCGCCCGAGCACATCCTGCACAAGCGGGTGGCGGCGGTGATCGAGGCTGGCTGCGGCGGTCTGGTCTGTGCCGCCTCCCAGGCGCATGAGGCGCGGCAACTCGCGCCGCGTCTGCGGATCGTGGTGCCCGGCATCCGGCCCGCGGGTGCGCCCACCCACGACCAGGCTCGCCCGGCGACGCCCGCCGAAGCCATCGAGGCCGGTGCGGATCTGCTCGTCATCGGGCGGGCCGTGCTCGCCGCGCCTGACCGAAGAGCAGCCGCCGCGGCCGTCGTCGCCGAGATCTCCGAGGCCCTTGGAATCGCGGCAGCGAAGGCGTAGTCCCGACTAGGGTCGACGCTCATGGTCGCACCTCCTCAACTCACTGACGAGCAGCGCCAGGCCGCCCTCGCAAAGGCTGCCGAGGCACGTCGTGTCCGAGCCGAGCTCAAGGAACGCCTGAAGATGGGTTCGCTCAATTTGAGCGAACTGTTCGCGCTGGCAGCCGCGGACGAGATGGTCGGCAAGATGAAGGTCATCGCCGTTCTCGAGTCCTTGCCGGGTGTCGGCAAGGTCAAGGCCCGGGGGATCATGGACACCGTTGGCATCGCCGACACCCGTCGGGTCCGGGGTCTCGGCGAGCAGCAGCGCAAGTCGCTGCTCGCGTCGTTCCCTGCTTGACCACGCTGCTGACGATCTCGGGCCTGGCCGGCGCCGGAACCAGCACGCTGGCCAAGACCGTCGCGGCGCGGCTCGGTCTCGAACGCGTCGACGGTGGCTCGGTCTTTCGCCTCATGGCCGCCGAGCGGGGCTTGGACGTGTACCAGTTTTCCGCCCAGGCCGAGTCCGACCCCCAGTTCGATCTCGAGCTGGATCAGCGCCTTGCGGCCCGAGCCCGCCAGGGTGACGTGGTGCTCGAGTCGCGTCTCGCCGGATGGATCGCCGTGCACGAGCAACTCGAGGGACTGCGGGTGTGGGTGGCCTGCGACGAGATGGAGCGGGCGCGACGGGTGGCCCAGCGCGACGGAATCGACGTGGAGGCCGCGCTGGCGGCGAACCGAGGTCGCCAGGAGTCCGAGGCGCGCCGGTACCGGGACTTCTACGGCATCGATTTCGGCGACCTGTCGGTGTACTCCCTGATCGTCGATTCGGGCACCTCTGACCCCGACACGCTGGCCGAACGCGTACTCGACGGCGCTCAGAACTCGTAGTTGCGCCCTCCCCGCTGCTAGCATCCTGTGTTCCCTGCTGCGTCTCCTGACCGGCTCGCGACCTTCGACGAGGTGCCGAAACCCCATGGCTGCACGCCACGACACGATGATGAACCCGCGTATCGAGCGGCTCCTGGAGGCCGCTGGCTCGAAGTTCCGCCTCGTGACGCTGGGCTCCAAGCGGGCACGGCAGATCAATGCCTACTTCGGCCAGTTGGGCGAAGGACTCGGTGCCCTGGTGCCGCCCCAGGTCGCCTCGGTGGCCCGTAAGCCGCTGTCGATCGCCTTCGAGGAGATCTCCGCGGGCAAGATCGTGCCGGTCGATCCGCCCGAGGTGGATCCCGATGCCGAAGCCGGCGAAGCGACCGACGAAGCCGACGCCGCCTCCGGCGACGGCGAGTAGGACCTCCGGACCGCCCGTGCTCGAAGGACGCCGCATCGTCCTCGGCGTATCGGGGGGCATCGCCGCCTACAAGGCGGTCGAACTGTGCCGGAGGCTCGTCGACGCCGGTGCCCATGTCGCCCCTGTGCTCACCGAAGGCGCGTTGCGTTTCGTGGGCAAGACCACCTTCGACGCCCTGGCGTCCGAGCCGGCGCACGTCTCGCTCTTCGATGACCCGCACCCGATTCCCCACACCTGGTTGGGCCAGCACGCCGACCTGGTGATCGTGGCGCCCGCAACCGCACGGGTGCTCGGGCTCTATGCCGCGGGGATCAGCGAGGACCTCCTCACCAATGTGCTGCTGGCCACCCGTGCCCCCGTGATGGTGGCGCCGGCCATGCACACCGAGATGTGGGAACACCCGGCGGTCCAGGACAACCTGCGGCTGCTCGCCCAGCGGGGCGTGCACATCGTTCCCCCCGAGGAGGGCCGCCTGGCCGGCGGTGACGTGGGCGCCGGTCGACTCGCCGAGCCGGCCACGATCGTCGCCCATGCCGACCGGCTGCTGCGGACCCCCGACCTCGCCGGTCTGTCGATCATGGTGACCGCCGGTGGCACCCGTGAACCGATCGATGCGGTGCGCTACCTGACCAACCGGAGTTCGGGCAAGCAGGGTCATGCGGTGGCCGATGAGGCGGCCGAACGCGGCGCCAAGGTGCTGCTGGTGACCACCACCGACCGGCCCGTGGCCCCCGGCGTGGAGGTCATCCGGGTCGACACCGCCGCGGAGATGGCCTCGGCCGTGCTCAGTCGGGCCGACGCCGCCGACGTGGTGGTGATGGCCGCGGCCGTGGCGGACTTCCGGCCCGTCAACGCCGCCTCCGGGAAGCTCAAGAAGTATGCGGGAACCCCCGAGTTGGTCCTCGAGCCGACGCTCGACATCCTGGCCTCGTTGGGCCAGTCCAAACGGCCCGGGCAAACCCTCGTGGGTTTCGCGGCGGAGACCACCGATGTGGTCGCCCACGCCACTGCGAAATTGGCCCGCAAGAACGCCGACCTCGTCGTCGCCAACGACGTCAGCGCCCCCGGCGCGGGGTTCGAGCACGACACGAACGCCGTCACTTTGGTGTCGGCTTCGGCAACCACCAATTTGGCGCTAATGGACAAGCGGGCAGTGGCCCGTGCAATCCTTGACGCCGTTCTCGACCTCAGGAGTCAGCAGCCGTGACCACCCGCTTCACCTTCACCTCGGAGTCCGTCACCGAGGGCCACCCCGACAAGATCGCCGATCAGATCTCCGACGCCGTGCTCGACGCCATCCTGGCCGCCGATCCCATGGGCCGGGTCGCCTGCGAGACCCTGGTCACCACCGGGCTGGCCATGGTGGCAGGCGAGATCACCACCGAGGCCTACGTCGAGATTCCCAAGATCGTGCGGGAGACGATCGTCGACATCGGTTATGACCGCGAGTCCTTCGGTTTCGACGGCAACACCTGCGGGGTGATCGTCTCCATCGACGAGCAGTCACCCAACATCGCCCAGGGCGTCAACACCGCCTTCGAGACCCGCTCCGGCACCTCCGGCGAGGACATCCTCAACGCCCAGGGCGCCGGCGACCAGGGGATGATGTTCGGCTACGCCTGCACCGAGACCGACGACCTCATGCCGCTGCCGATCTGGCTGGCCCACCGTCTCAGCCAACGCCTGGCCGAGGGGCGCAAGGCGGCGATCCTGCCCTACCTGCGTCCCGACCGCAAGACCCCCGTCACCTGCGACTCCCCGCATGGCAAGCCCGTCGCGCTCAAGACGCGGCTCAGCCCGACCCAGCCC
>JANMIX010000035.1:0-1544 GCA_031376015.1 Acidimicrobiia bacterium
CACCTGACCGAGCTGGGCAACGACGTTCCCGAGATCCCCGGTCTCCCGGAGACCCACGACGCGACCAGCACGGTGCTTGTTCGGCTGGGGATCCGCGCACCGGACCCCGACGAAGTCCCGGCCGAGCTGACGGTCCGGCTCACCCTGCGGGACGGGTTGATCGCCGACATCCGCGAACTCGACCCACCTCCGAGCATCGAGCTGCTCTACTTCGACGGCTGCCCCCACCACGACACCTTCCTGCCTCACGTGCGTGAGCTCCTCGACGAGTACGCCGTCGCGACACCGATCACCCTGGTTCGCATCGAGAGCGACGACGACGCTCGCGCCCGGCGGTTCCTCGGCTCACCCTCCCTGCGGGTCAACGGCCACGACATCGATCCCACCGCTGCCGGACGCAACACCGAAGACAACTACGCCCTGCAATGCCGTCTCTACTCCACCCCGAACGGCACCACCGGAACCCCACCGGACCAGTGGATTCTCGACGCCCTGATCGACAACCCCACCCACGAGGCCGCCATCACCGCCGTCCAGGGCGGCGACCTAACCACCCTCGGTGACCTACTTGGCGAGCACCCCGAACTCGCCGCAGCCCGCCTGGCCCACCACGACGGCCGCACCCTGCTCCACATCGCCACCGACTGGCCCGGCCACTACCCGGGAGCCGCCGCCACCATCGCTGCGCTCGTCGCGGCCGGGGCCAACCCCAACGCACCCAGCCTCGGTGACCACGCCGAGACACCGTTGCACTGGGCTGCCAGCAGCGGCGACCTCGACGCCATCAACGCCCTGCTCGATGCCGGCGCCGACATCAACGCGACCGGGGCCGTCATCGCTGGCGGTACCCCCATGGCCGATGCCACCGCGTTCGGACAGTGGCAGGCCGCCCGTCTGCTCCTCGACCGCGGCGCGGCCACGAACCTGTTCGAAGCCGCAGCTCTCGGTCTGGTGTCAGGCGTCGAGGGACACCTGGCCACCGCCAACCCCACGCTCGACGACATCACCAGCAGCTTCTGGGGCGCCTGCCACGGCGGACAACTCGACACCGCAATCGTCCTGCTCGAGCACGGCGCCGACCTCAAGTGGATCGGCTATGACGGCCTCACCCCACTCGACGCCGCCGAACGCGCCGGGGCCGCCGACGTCATCGACTGGCTGCAACACCGCGACGCACGCACGGCCGCTGCGGGTCCGGCGTGAGACCGGTTGATCAACGAATGCACCGGACAGTCGACGCAGTAACGGTGTTTCCGGAGGTTTCCATGACTAGGGCGTGTCTCCAATGTTGAGCGTGGTTCGGGCTTGATGCTGGGCGCATGACGCGAATGGCGGTGCTCAGTGACGAGATGTGGGCCCGGATCGAGGAGGTCCTGCCGCCCGTGAAGGGTGCGATGGGCAGGCCGATGCGTGATCATCGTCTGTTGGTCGAGGGAGCGATCTACCGCTACCGGACCGGGATCGCGTGGCGGGATCAGCCCTCGGACTTCGGTCCGTGGCAGACGGTCTGGAAGCGTCACCATCGGTTCGCGACCGACGGGACC
>JANMIX010000175.1:0-4028 GCA_031376015.1 Acidimicrobiia bacterium
GGAGGCGGTGTAGAACTTCATGTCGGGGTTGCCGTGGGTCATCGAGCGCAGCGGCTTGGCCAGGCCGGAGGCGCCGGGGCCTTTGTATGGGATTTGGTAGTATTCGCCGTCGAAGGTGAGGGGTTTTTCGCGGGCGAGGATCTGGCGGATGATGGCGACGTATTCGCGGGTGCGGTCGATCGGCTTGCCGAAGGGTTGGCCGTGCCAGCCCTCGATGACCTGGGGGCCGCTGGCACCGAGGCCCAAGATGCAGCGCCCGCCCGACAGTGCATCCACGCCCGCCGCGGTCATGGCGATCAGGGTCGGCGTGCGGGTGTAGATGGGCAGGATGCCGGCGCCGATCTGCACGGTGCGGGTACGGGCGGCCAGATAGCCCATGTAGCTGGGGGCATCGAAGCCATAGGCCTCGGCCACCCAGGCGATGTCGAGGCCGGCCGACTCCAAGGCGGCGACCTGGGCGGCGGACTCCTCGAAGCCCCCGGCGTAGGAGATCTGCATGGACAGCTTCATGGTGTGCGCCTTTCCTCAGCCGCCGGTGAGCAGCGACCGCCGTGTTGCGGAACGCTCGAGCAGCATGGCAGGGATGCTGACCCCGTTGATCACCGCGCCCGCCGCCACCGCCTCGCCCGGCGCGGCGCTGGCTGCGGCACCCGCCGGGGCGTGGTCGTCGAAGCCGGCAGCCCGGCGCTCGAGCAGGGCGGCGTACTCACCGGGGCGGGCCAGGCACTTGCGGTCGAGTGAGCCACGCACCACTCCGTTGTCGAAGCGGATCCAGTAACGGATCCACGTGAACCCATCGACGTGGATGACCTTGCCCTTGGTCCCTTCCGGGATGCCGGGCATGTCGACGGTGGCGACGACGCGCTCCTTGTGGACGAAATCCGTGGGTGACTGCAGGGTGACGGGCATCGGCTCGACACCGTACCGTGACCCAACCGGGCCACCCCAACCATCGCCACCGGCCGCCCGGACCGGTCAGCGACCGGCCACGTTGGCCTCGGCCCAGGTCCGGCCGCTCTCCACGTCGGGCTCGTGCGGCAGGCCCAGCACCCGCTCGGCCACGATGTTGCGCTGCACCTCGCCCGTGCCACCCCCCACGGTGAGCGCGGGGGCGAAGAGGAAGCCGTAGCGCCACATGTCGATGCCGGAGCCGGCCAGCATCCCGGCGCTGCCTTCGAGGTCGAGGGCGAGGGCCATCAGGTGCTGGCCGTGCTCATCCGCCAGGATCTTGCGGATCGACGCCTCGGCCCCGGGTGGCTCGCCCTTGATCCGGGCCGAGACCGTACGCAGACGGATGAGGTCCAGCAGCGTCGCCTCGGTGTGCACCGCGGCGATGCGCTGACGCCGTACGGGGTCGGTCACCGGGCCCTCGGCCCGGATGCGGTCGAGCAGGTCGGCCGCGGTGGGCCCGTTACCCCACAGCGCGCCCCCGCTCGACAGCGACACCCGCTCGTTGCCCAGGGTGACCTTGGCCAGGTCCCATCCCTGCCCCTCGTCCCCCACCCGGTTGGCCACCGGGATCCGCACGTCGGTGAGGAACACCTCGTTGAAGAGGTGGGCGCCGGTCATCTCGATGATGGGGCGCACCTCGATCCCCGGGGCGTCCATCGGGCACACGAAGTAGGTGACTCCACGATGCTTGGGCAGATCGGGGTCGGTCCGGGCGATGAGGATGCCCCAGCGGGCGACATGCCCCAGCGAGGTCCAGATCTTGTGCCCGTTGACCACGTACTCGTCGCCGTCGCACACCGCCCGGGTGCGCAGGTTGGCCAGGTCGCTGCCCGCCCCGGGCTCGCTGAAGAGTTGGCACCAGATCTCCTCACCCGACAGCAGCCCCGGCAGCCACCGGGCCTGCTGCTCGGGCGTGCCGGCGTGCAGCAGCGTGGGCCCGGCCCAGCCGATGCCGATGGGATTGTTGGGCCGGCGCACCCCGGCCCGGCGCAACTCGTCGTCGATGACCAACTGGTGGATCGGATCGGCGTCGAGCCCCCACGGGGCGGGCCAGTGCGGTGAGACATAACCGGCGTCGGCCAGCATCCGGCCGGTTGGGGTGGGGTTGGCCGCCAACCACTGGCGTACCGCCAGGCGCCGGGGGTCGTCATCGGCAGGGAGCTCGAAGTCCATCGACGCGCACCCTAACCAGCGACCGGCCACGCCCGGCCAACCGCGGCGGGGGGCGCGTCCCGCTAACTTCGCTGCCCATGGCCGGATGGAACTTTGCCGACGTCTACGAGATCGTCGCCGAGCAGTTGCCCGACGCCCCGGCCCAGCGCCAGGGCGAACGACTCATCACCTGGTCCGAATTCGACCGCCGCGCCGACGGCATCGCCCGGGCCCTGCTCGACGCCGGTGCCACCCACCAGGACAAGGCGGTGCAGTACCTCTTCAACTGTCCCGAGTACCTCGAGTCGATGTTCGCCATGTTCAAGGCCGGTCTGGCACCGGTGAACACGAACTACCGCTACGAAGACGACGAGCTCGTCTACCTGTGGGACAACGCCGACGCCGTGGCCGTGGTGTTCCACGGCTGTTTCGCCGAGCGCTGCGAACGGGTCCGGTCGCGGGTCCCAGGGGTCCGCCTGTGGCTGTGGGTCGACGACGGGTCCGACCCGTGCCCGTCCTGGGCCGTGCCCTATGAGGAAGCCGCCGCCGGCGAGCAGCCGGGCGCCCATGTGCGCGGGCCGTGGGGACGCGACGGCGACGACCTGTTGCTGCTGTACACCGGAGGCACCACGGGGATGCCCAAGGGTGTCATGTGGCGCCAGGACGATCTGTTCTGCACCCTGAACGTCGCCACCCCCCGCCCCTATGGCCCCGAACCCGATCTGGCCAAGGTACGTGCGCTCAACACCGAGCCGGGGCTGGTCAACCTGCCGGCGGCGCCGTTGATGCACGGCACCGGGATGTTCACCTCCATCGGTGGTCTCAGCGCCGGCGGCTCCACGGTCAGCCTCACTTCTCGCTCGCTCGACGCGGTGGAGTTGCTCGAGACCATCGAGCGCGACGGGGTCAACTCGGTGGCATGGGTCGGCGATGCCTTCGCCAAGCCGGTCCTGCGCGCCCTCGACGCCCATCCGGGAGGGTGGGACCTGTCGAGCTGGATCCTGCTGGTCTCCTCCGGGGTCATGTTCTCCGAGGAGTCCAAGCAGGCCCTGCTGGCGCACCACCCCGGCATGATCATCGCCGACGCCTTCTCCTCCTCCGAGGCGTTGGGCCTGGGCACCTCGTACTCCTCCGCCGGGGGCACCTCCAGCACCGCCACCTTCGTGCTGGGCGAGAACACCCGGGTCATCACCGACGACGGCCGGGAGGTGACGCCCGGCAGCGGCGAGATCGGCCGGGTGGCGGTCAAGGGCCGCAACCCCCTCGGCTACTACAAGGACGAGGAGAAGTCGGCCAAGACCTTCCTGATGTTCGACGGGATCCGCTACTCGGTGCCCGGCGACTACGCCATGGTCGAGGCCGACGGCAGCCTCACGCTGCTGGGTCGCGGATCGGTGTGCATCAACACCGGGGGCGAGAAGGTGTTCCCCGAAGAGGTCGAGGAGGTGCTCAAGCTGCACCCCTCGGTCCACGATGCCGTGGCGGTCGGCGTACCCGACGAGAAGTTCGGTGAAGCCATCACCGCTCTGGTGGAAGCCCGCCCCGGCGAGACCATCGAGGAGGGCGACGTGATCCGCCACGTGCGCTCGAAACTGGCCGCCTACAAGGCCCCGAAGCGGGTACTGGTGCTCGACACCATCGGCCGCGCCCCCAACGGCAAGGTGGACTACAAACGCCTCCGAGCCGAAGCGGTCGAACGTCTCGGATTGGGGTGAACGGCCGCTCCTCGTAGCCGATGACGGGTTCGGGGAGTGGTTTGGGGCAAGAATGGGCCGATGCGTCAGACAAGAGGTGCGGCCCTTGCGCTCGTGCTGGCCGCCGTCGTCTTCCTCGCCGGGATCGCCGCGGCGATGACCTACACCGACGACAACAACGACGTCGCCACCGACGGAGGCACCACCACCAGCACCAGCCAACCGGTGATC
>JANMIX010000177.1:0-1581 GCA_031376015.1 Acidimicrobiia bacterium
TCCACCAACCGTTGAGGGCAACAAGGACCCCTCCGATGTCGACGGTTCCCCAGAAGGTGAGGCACCACTCGGGGTTGTTCTGGGACAGCACCGCGACGCGGTCGCCGTGGACCAGGCCCGCACTCTGCAGGCCCTCGGACACGGCGTTGGCAAGGCCCACGAAGGTGGCAAAGCCGATGCGGCGATCGCCGTGCACGATGAAGGGCTCGGCGTCGCCGCGCCCCGCGGCCCGGGCCGGGATCTCCCGGAGGCAGCGCATCCGCTCCTTGTAGACCCGCATGGGCCGGCCCAGCACCGTCTCGGTGGTGAGTTCGTAGGGACCTCCCGGGCCCAGCAGTTGGACCCGGACCTCCTCAGGCGACGGCATCAGCGCAGCGCGCCCACGACGTGGTCGATGCAGGTGGTGAGTGCCGCCATGTCCTCGGGGTCGATGGCGGGGAACAGGGCGATGCGCAACTGGTTCCGGCCCAGCTTTCGGTAGCTGTCGGTGTCGACGATGCCGTTGGCCCGCAGCACGGCAGACACGACGTTGGCGTCGACCCCGTCGAGATCGATGGTGGCCACCACGTGCGAACGTTGAGCGGGTTCGGTCACGAAGGGGGTGGCGTAGTCCGACGCTTCGGCCCACCCGTAGATGGTGGCGGCCGAGCGGTCACAACGCTGGGCCGCCCATTCGAGGCCGCCGTTGCCGCACAGCCACTCGACCTGGTGCTGGGCCAGGAACAGGGTGGCAAGCGCCGGGGTGTTGTAGGTCTGGTCCTTGCGGCTGTTGTCGAGCGCGACGGACAGGTCGAAGAAGGCGGGGATCCAACGATCCGATGCCGCCAGCCGCTCGATCCGCTCGATGGCCGCGGGCGACACCGCCGCCAGCCACAGGCCGCCGTCGGCCGCCAGGCACTTCTGGGGGGCGAAGTAGTAGACGTCGGTCTGGGCGCAGTCGAAGCGCAGCCCGCCCGCCGCCGACGTGGCGTCCACCAGCACCAGTTGTTCGGGGGTGGCGCCCTCGGGCCGCCGCAGCGGCATGGCCACCCCGGTCGAGGTCTCGTTGTGGGTCAGGCAGTAGGCGTCGACATCGGCGGCGGCCACCGGCAGGGGATGGCTGCCGGGCTCGGTGGCGATGACGGCGGGGTCGGCCAGGAAGGGGGCCGCCTTGGCCGCCTCGGCGAACTTGGAGGAGAACTCCCCGAACACCAGGTGCTGGCTGCGTTGCTCGATGAGCCCGAAGGTGGCCGCGTCCCAGAAGGCGGTGGTGCCGCCGTTGCCCAGCATGATCTCGTAGCCGTCCGGGAGGTTGAGCAACTCCGCCAGCCCGTTGCGCAGGGCACCGACGACGAAGCGCACCGTGGCCTGGCGGTGGCTGGTGCCCAGGTAGTCGCTGCCGGCCTTGCCCAGGGCGTCGACCGCTTCGGGTCGCACCTTGGAGGGTCCGCAGCCGAAACGGCCGTCGCGGGGCAGCAGCTCGGTGGGGATGCGAATGTCGGGTGTGGGTTCGGCCATCGCGTGCCACTATCGCGTGCCATGGCCCGCCTCTCCCAGCGAATCAGCAACATCGCCCCCTCCGCCACGCTCGCCGTGGACGCC
>JANMIX010000218.1:0-3302 GCA_031376015.1 Acidimicrobiia bacterium
CCACGGTCTGACCGCGGAAGCGGCGGATGTAGGGCAGGGCCTCGACCAGGATGGCGGCCCGGTCCGTGTCGGTGCGCAGGCTCACGAGGTCCCCATGTTCTCGTCGACGTAGGCGTGGGTGAGGTCGTTGGTGAACACCCAGGCGGTGCCCTCGCCCACACCGAGGTCGCAGGTGAGGGTGAACTCGTCCTTGGCGGTGACGTGCCCAGCGGCGGCGCCGGTGGGGCCGAGGCCGCGGGACACGACCACCTCGTCGTAGGCAACGGTGAGGACGTCGGTGTCGAGGGCGACGCCGGCGGTTCCCAGATCGGAGAGGACCCGACCCCAGTAGGGGTCGTTGCCGTAGAAACTGCACTTCACCAGAAGGCTGTTGGCCAGCTTGCGGGCCGCCCGGTCGGCCTCGTCGTCAGAGGCGGCTCCCTGAATCCTGATGGTCACCACCTTGGTGTGGCCCTCGGCGTCGCGGGCCATCTGATGGGCCAGCGACAGGCAGACCTCGGCGACCGCGGCGTCGAAGGCGTCGGGGTCCGCCGGTGGCCCGGCCACCCCGGACGCGAGCAGTAGGACGGTGTCGTTGGTGGAGGTGCAGCCGTCGACGACCAGACGGTTGAAGCTGCGGGCCACGCCGGCGGACAGGCTGGCCTGCAGCGCCGCCGAGGACACCTGCGCATCCGTGGTGAGCACCGCCAGCATGGTGGCCATGTTGGGCGAGAGCATCGCCGCTCCCTTGGCCATGCCGCCGCCGGTGAAGGTGCCGTCGCCGGCCACGGCCTGCTTGGCGACCGTGTCGGTGGTCATGATCGCCTGTGCGGCCCGAGCACCCGCCTCGGCGCCGGTGTCCAAGCCCGCGGCCAGCAGGGGGATCCCGGTGCGCAGAGGGGCGGGGTCGAGGGGGATGCCGATCAGCCCGGTGGAGCACACCAGCACGTGCTCGGCCGTGACGCCGTCGCCGAGCGCCGCTGCGGTGAGGGCGTCCATCTCCTCGGCTACGGCCACGTCGGTGCCGGTGGCGCAGTTGGCGTTGCCGCTGTTGAGCACCACAGCGACGGCGTGGCCCGTGGGGGCGGCGTGGGGGCGCCGTGACACCCGCACCGGGCCGGCGCAGGCGTGGTTCTGGGTGAACACACCGGCGGCCGGCACGGGCCGGCCGTCGGCGGTGGCGACCATCGACAGATCGGGGTTGCCCGACGCCTTGATGCCGCAGTGGCGACCGCCGGCCACGAATCCCTGAGCAGTGGTCACCGACACGGTTGGTTTCCTCGCGAGAAGGGGCTCAACTGGGGAGCCCGACGGTGGGTAGGCCAGTCTGCTCCGGCAGGCCGAGCAGCAGGTTGGCGCACTGGATGGCCTGGCCGGCGGTGCCCTTCACCATGTTGTCGATGGCGCACAACGCCACCACCGTGCCGGTGCGCTCGTCGTAGCGGGCGCTCACGTGCGCGGTGTTGGCCCCCAACACGGCTCGGGTGGCGGGCGACCCCTCGGTCACCACGACGAAGGGTTCGGACGCGTAGGCGTCGTGCATGCAGGCCAGCAGCGCATCGGTTGTGGTGCTGCCGGTGGGTCGGGCGTAGCAAGTGGCCAGAATGCCGCGGTTCATCGGTGCCAGGTGTGGAGTGAAGAGCACCGACGCTCCGCCGAGGCCCTGTTCGATCTCGGGGGTGTGGCGGTGGGTCAACAGCCCGTAGGCCTCGAAATTCTCGTCGGTGGCGCAGAAGGGGAACTTGCCGCGGCCGGCCCCCGACACACCGGAGGCGGCATCCACGATGACGCCGGTGCGCTCGATCAGACCGCTGCGCATCAACGGAGCCAGGGCCAGCAGGGCGGCGGTGGGATAACAGCCGGGCGATGCCACGTGCTCGGCGGCGAGGATGGCATCGCGAAACAGTTCGGGTATGCCGTAGGCGAACTGCCCCAGCAGGTCCGGGGCGCAGTGGGCTTCGCCGTACCAGGTCGGGTACAGCGAGGCATCCCGGAGCCGGAAGTCGGCGGCCAGGTCGATGACATGGGGCACCCGGCCCAGCAGGTCGGGAACCAGCGCCTGTGACACGCCATGGGGCATGGCCAGGAACACCATGTCGAGACCGTCCACGGCGCCGGGGTCGTAGGTGTCGTAGCGGCGGCCTTGGTAGGCGGCAGCCAGCGCCGGATACAGCGAGGCGATGGTCTCGCCCGCCTGTGAGTCGCCTGTGGCAAGCGCGACGTCGAGGTCGGGATGGGTGGACGCCAGGCGTAGGACCTCTGCCCCCGCATACCCTGATGCTCCGATGACCCCGACCCACGGCATCGCATGATCATACATGTTTCTGCATGATCATGCGTCACCGGGAGCAGCCGGTACAGGCTCAGGGCTCGAGGGTCACCTCGTGCAGTGCGGCGAGCAGGTCGTCCTGATGCACAGCGGCGCCGGCCCGCAGGCGGGCACGGACACCCCAGGCCATGGTGGCGAGCGCCACCATCGACGCCCATAGCAACGCCAGCTCCACCCGCAGGAAGAGCTCGTGCCCTGCGCCGAGGGCGCAACCCACCACGAAGGAGGCGACACCGGCGGCCCATGCCACCGCAGCGCGGTTCTGGCCGTGCAGCGCGATGAGCGCCTGCGCCACGGTCAAGGAGAGCATGTACAGCCCGCTACCCCCGGCCAGCAGCGTCAGGTCGAGCCGTGACAGGTCCACACTGAAGGCCCGGTCGACGACGAGTGGTCCGGCCACGAAAGCCCCCGCCACTCCCAACACGCCCACGCCGCTCACCAGCAGCACCAACCGCCGGAACCCGTTGCGGAACTCGTCGAGATGCCCGGCGGTGGCCAGCGCGCTCAACCGGGGCAGCAGCGCCGCCTGCACCGCCTGAAACAGGAAGAGCGGCAGGCGGGCGATCACCACCGCGGAGAAGAAGGTGCCGACCCGGTCCTTGTCGGCCTCGGTGGCGAGGATCTCCACCGCGGGGACCCCGGCGTTGAGCAGCAGTTGGGCCAGCACCGAGGCACAGAGCAGGGCACCCAGCGAACTCGAAAGCTCCGACCACGGCGCATCGGGACCGTCGGACACCAGACCTCGCTGGCGCGACATGGCCACGATGGTGGCGACGATGGGCGCGATACCCAAGGCGATGCCGTAGGGCCCGGCGGTAGAGACCCCGATGAGGGCGA
Source organism: Acidimicrobiia bacterium (assembly GCA_031376015.1). Taxonomy (GTDB): domain Bacteria; phylum Actinomycetota; class Acidimicrobiia; order Acidimicrobiales; family JACDCH01; genus JANMIX01. Next base: position 3,146 of record JANMIX010000218.1, read on the forward strand.
GGGCGACGCACCCCACTACCCGCACCACGCCTTCGGCGCCCAGCAGCATCGAGTACGGACGGAAGCGGCCCAGTCCCGACGCCGTGCCCCGGGCCAGGCGAGTGCTCAGGGGACCCAGATGGAGTACACGAGACAGGTCGCGATCGCGCCCGCTGCG
>JANMIX010000282.1:0-4879 GCA_031376015.1 Acidimicrobiia bacterium
GGAGGCGCGCTTCGCCGCCGACGTGCCCCAGTTGCGCGCCGCGGTGGCCGAACTCACCGGGGGCGACGAGTCGCCTGCGGCGCTGTCCTCGGCGGTGGAGTTCGTGCTCGAGGGCCTGCATCTCTCCAAGCGGCTCAACAAGGACTCGGTGGGCTCCCGGGCCACCTACCGTGGCCGAGGCTGACCGCTCGATGTCTGCTGGGGAGCAGCCGGTGTGGCCCGCAGTCGTGATGCGCGGTCTGGCGAAGCGCTACGGCCACAAGGACGCCGTCGTGGGCATCAACCTCGACATCCCGCGTGGCTGCTTTTTCGGGCTGGTGGGACCCAACGGCGCGGGGAAGACCACCACGATCCGCATGTGTACGGGTCTGCTTCGCCCCGACGCCGGGCAGGTCTGGCTCAACGGCCTCGATGTGTGGACCGATACAGTGAGCGCCAAGGCGCTCCTCGGGGTGCTGCCCGCAGAAGCCAAGCTCTTCGACCGTCTCACCGGGCGTGAACTGCTTGAGTACAGCGGCCTGCTCCGCGGAATGTCGCCCGGCGACGTCGCCGTTCGCTTCGCTGAGGTGTTCCAGGTGTTGGATCTGAACGAGGCGGGGGACACCTTGGTGGTCGACTACAGCACGGGAATGCGCAAGAAGATCGCCCTCGCCTGCGCCATCCTGCACAACCCGGCAATCCTCTTCCTCGATGAGCCCTTCGAGTCGGTGGATCCTGTGGCGACCCGCACCATTCGCGACGTGCTGGAGCGGTTCACCGCCGGCGGCGGCACGGTGATCTTCTCCAGCCACGTGATGGAGGTCGTGGAGCGGATCTGTGATCGGGTGGCCATCATGGATCGGGGCAGAATCATCGCCGAGGGTGCGACTGAAGCGATCCGCGCGGGGCGCCGGCTCGAAGACGTGTTCGTCGAGTTGGTGGCGTCCGCACCTCATTCCGGGGGCGAACTGGGTTGGCTGCGAGCCGCCCCCGGTTCGCCGCCGGCGTGGTGAGCACGAAGCCGGGCTCGGGATGGGTGTGAGCCAGGCTTCGGCGCCGCAGTCCGCGGCGCGAGTGTTGCCCCGGCTCAAGTGGCGACTGCTGCGGAACGGGGTCCGGCGTCGTACGGGTGGCGTCGTTGCCCTCGTCCTCGGTGTGCTCTATGCGGCGGTGGTCGCGCCTGTCGGCTTCGCGGCCATGGTGGCCCTCGGATCAAGTGGGGACGACACCGCGCGGCGCTCGGTGCTCGTGATCGGGGCGACCGTGGTGATGGTCGGCTGGAGCATCCTCCCCCTTCTCACATTCGGGTCCGACGAGACCCTCGATCCGGAACGCCTTGCTGGTTTTCCGTTGCGCCGCGGCCCGTTGATGCGTGGCCTGCTGGCTGCGTCACTGGTGGGGTTGGTGCCGGTCGCCGTGGCCGTTTTGCTGATGGGTGTGGTCGTCGGCTTCGGCGGTGGCGGCGCGGTGGTCGTCGCCCTGCCGGCCATGACCGCCCTCCTCCTGCTCTCGGTGACCGTCAGCCGCCTCGTCACCTCCGCCCTCGCCTCGACGCTGACCTCGCGGCGTGGGCGCGATGTGATGGTGCTCGTCACCTCCGTGGTGGTGCTCGGTGTGCAGGGCCTGCGCTTCATCCGGCTGGGCTCCATCGATTCGGCGACCTTGCTGAGGATCGATGACGTGCTCCGGTTGCTTCCGCCCGGCATGCTCGCCCAGTCGATCATCGATGCCGGCGCCGGCCGATGGGCGCTCGCCGTGGCCGAACTGGCGGCGCCGATGGCGATCATTCCCGCCGCTCTGGCGTTGTGGGCCGGCGTGCTGGATCGGGATCTGGACCGCTCCGATGACACCCCCCGGCGCACAGAACGATCCCGGCTCCGTCGTCGCCCGCCGAGGTCAGAGCTGGTGGCGCCGGCACCACGAGACCTCATGCTCGTGGGGTCTGGCACTGTGCCCCCTTGGCGCGCAGTCGCGGCGCGCGAACGCCGCTATCTTCGGCGTGATCCCCGACGGGGTCTGCAACTCGCCAACGCGGTGGTGTTCAGCCTGGCCGGCCCGGTGTTCGCTGCCATCGGCTACGGAGGGGACCTCCCCGGCACCTCTGTGCTGTTGGGGAGTGCGGCGGCCTACGTGGTCGTTCTGGCGGCCACGAACCAGTTCGCGTTCGACGGCGCCGCTCTGTGGATGGACGTGGTCAGCGGGGCCGGCGTGCGAGCCCTGCTGGTGGGCAAGAACGCGGTCCTCGTCACCGTCAGCCTGCCTGCGGTGGTTGCCTCGTCGGTTCTCCTCGCCGCCCTCAGCGGTGGCTGGCCCTACGTGTTGTGCTCGGTACTGCTCGGCGCCGGGGGCCTCGGCGCCGGGCTGGGTGCAGGGAACTACATCTCGGTGCGGTTTCCGATACCGGTGCCGGAGCGGCGCAACGTCTTCGGTGGTGGCGGGGCAGGCCAAGGGTGTGCCCGATCGTTGATCGTGCTGGTGTGCTTCCTGATCGTGAACCTTCTGCTGGCGCCGGTGGCGGTGCTCGGTGCTCTCACCGTCAACGCCGGAGCCCTGATCGGAACGGGGTTCGGCGTGGTGGCGCTCGGCTACGGGGTGCTCCTGTGGCGCCTCGGCACCCAGCTGGCGGCCGAGGCGGGCGATGCCGACCAGGCGGGACTGCTCGAAGCCACGTCGCCGGATCTTGCCGCCTGAGCGACGCTCAACCGGCCGATGGCCACAACACGTCGGCCACTGGGCGGGGGTTGCGTTCGGCGTCGAACACGCCCCAGGGCACCTCGAAGCCCGTCGAGGGTTCGTAGCCATCGATGGCGGTCCACCACAGCAGTTCGTGCACCTCGATCCCGTCGCTGATCGCCTCTTCGACCTCGGCCACGGTGGCCTCGGCCACCTGGGCCTGACGGTCCTCATCGACGGTGCCGATGCCGCAACTGGTGATGGCGAAGGCGAGCGTGTCGTCGCCCAACTGCTCCACCAGCTTCGCCAACGCTCGCCGCAACGAGCCTTCCGACCCGGCGGCGTGGGCAAGGCCGATGCGGTCGAACACCTCGGCGTCGAGCTTCCACTCATCTGCGGGGTGCTCGGCGTCATGCGCGCAGATCACCAGGGCTCCGTCACCCCTCAGTAACCCGGCGGCTTCCCGGTTGGCTCGCTGCAGCGCCTGGAACCCGCGGAAGTGGTCGTCGGGGTTGGCCCGTCCCGGGGGTGCGGTTCCCTCCCCGAAGGCAGCCCGGGCGTACCGGTCGGGTTGCTCGATGGGCACCCATCCCGTGACGAGGTCGCCGTAGGTCTCGGCCACCCGGTCGACATGGGCGGGCCACACCCTTCGGGCCATGCGTTCGTCGAGGAAGCCGCGGGCGTCCTCACTGAACCATCCGGGGAGGCTCAGGTGGTGCAGGGTCACCCACACCTCCACCCCTGCCGCCCGGGCCGACTGCAGCACCTGCTGGTAATGCTCCACGGCCCGGCTGTCCCACGGTCTCTCCGGCGTCGGTTGCAGCCGGGCCCACTCCAGGGTGAGCCGGTGCAGATCGATGCCGTGGCCGGCGAGCAACGCGAAATCGTCCCGGTAGCGGGTGCCGAAGCCGTTGCCATCCCCGGAGGCGGCCGCTCGGCCGGCGTTCTCCCAGCCGGACCAGTCCGCCGCCGGTCCTGCGCCTTCTGCACCCAGCGAACTGGCGGCCGTTCCGATGCGGAGCACGGGCGCAGTCTGGCTTCTCGTGCCGCCGCGCCGCGCCGGGACCCTGCCGGGTAGCCTCCGTGCATGGCCGGTCGCTTCCGTTACTCCCGATGGGACGGGACCCAGACGGGCTTCGAGATCGACGCCGACAGCGTCTTTTCGGAGATCACCGACGACCTGCTCTACCACGGCGATCTCAACTCGGCGCTGCGACGACTCATGCAGACCGGCTTCAAGGACCGAAACGGCCGGGACGTGCAGGGCATGCGCGACCTGATGGACAAGCTCAGGCGCCAGCGTCGCGAGATGCTGGAACAGAACAACCTCGGCGGCATCTACGACGAGATCGCCGAGCAGCTCCGCGAGGTCGTCGACCTCGAGCGCGCCCATCTCGACGAGGAGTTGGCCGCAGCCCGTGCGTCAGGCGACGAGCGTCGCCAGCAGACCGCCGAAGCGGCCAACGCTGACCGCCAGCTGGAGCTCGACATGCTGCCCAACGATCTGGCGGGCATGGTGCGGGAACTCCAGCAGTACGACTTCACCTCCGAGGAGGCGCGGGAGCGCTTCGAGGAGCTGATGGACCAACTCCGCCAGCAGCTCATGCAGCGCTATCTCGACCAGCTGTCGGGCTCGATGGGCCAGATGACACCCGAGGACATGGCCCGGATGAAGGACATGTTCGCCGCCCTCAATGAGCTGCTCGAAGCCAAGGAACGGGGGGAGGACACCCAACCGGCCTTCGAGGAATTCATGGAGCGCTACGGCGACTTCTTCCCCGAGAACCCCCAGACCCTCGACGAGCTGCTGGAGGTCATGGCCCAGCGCATGGCCCAGATGCAGGCGATGATGAACTCGATGACGCCCGAGCAGCGGGCGCAGCTCCAAGGCCTGTCCGAGCAACTCCTCGAGGACATGGACCTGCGCTGGCAGGTGGATCAGCTCTCCTCTCACCTGCAGCAGTTGTTCCCCCAGATGGGGTGGGATCGCAGCTACGACTTCTCCGGGCAGAATCCGCTGGACTTCGCCGAGGCGGCCCAGCTCATGGCCGATCTGGGCGACATGGAGCAGCTCGAGCAGATGCTCAAGGGCGCCAGCTCACCGGGTGCGCTGGCCGAGGTGGACACCTCCCGGGTGCGCGAGCTCATGGGCGAGGACGCGGCCGAGAGCCTCGAACGCATGGCCGAGCTGGCCAAGATGCTCGAGGACGCGGGGCTGATCGAGAAC
>JANMIX010000295.1:0-5057 GCA_031376015.1 Acidimicrobiia bacterium
GTGGCGGTGGTCGACCCACCCGCTGGAGCCTCACGGCGGGGGGTGCTCAGCGCCTTCGCCTCGTCTCAACTCACGAAGTACCTGCCCGGTGGCGGGGTCGTGCAGGCGGCGGGTCAGGCGGAGATGTCGGCCCTCGCGGGGGTGCCGCGCTCTCGGGTGGTCGCCGCCCTGCCTCTGAGCGTGCTGGCCGCGGTGGTGGCGGCCGGTTGGTTCGCCGTCCCTCTGGCCTTCGACGCGCACCTGCAGACCTGGGCGCGCGTGGTGGCGCTGTGTTGCATCGCCGGTCCCGTGGTGCTCCAGCCGCGCATCGGCTCGGTCGTGGTGACCCTGGCCGGTCGCGTGCTGCGCCGGCCGGTCGCCGCCGATGCCGCCCCGCCGATGACCGCCCTGCGCCGGTCGTTCCTGCTGGCGCTGGGCAACATCGGTTGCACCAGCGCGGCCTACACCGTGCTGCTGAACGACGCCGGGGTCTCGGTGGCCTGGCCCCGAGGCATCGGAGCGTTCGCAGCCGCCTGGGCGATCGGGTTCCTGGTGCTCCCGTTGCCCTCGGGCATCGGTGTCCGTGAGGCGGCTCTCGTGGCAGCCCTTCCCGGCATCCCCTCGGCCGCCCTGCTCACGGCCTCGATCGCCCACCGGCTCGTGTCGCTCCCGGCCGAGGTGGTGGTGGCGGGCGGCGCCCGCTACGGGCGGGCGCGCGCCGAGGGCCAGCGAGCCGGGCGGGACCGAACCTGACGAATCAGCCCCTCAGGGCGGCGACCAGGTCGGGCAGACTCTCGCGGAAATCCCTCAACGGGTCGAGCCCGCTGAGGCCCATCGCCACGTTGGCGAGCACCGAGTTGGCCGGCCGAGGTGCCGGGCGCGGCGGATCCAACTGAGCCGTCGTGATGGGTGACACCCGGTCGGGGTCGGCGCCGGCAGCGGAAAAGACCTCGCGGGCGAACTCGTACCACGAGACGGCACCCTGGTTGGTGACGTGGAACAGGCCTGGACGGCGCTCCACGGCCATGCGCCGCAGCACGGGGACCAAGTCACCCACGATGGTGGGATGGCCGATCTGATCGTCGACGAACTTGGGCTCCGCTCCGCTGTCGGCCAGTCGCAGCAACGTCTTGACCATGTTGGCGCCGTAGCGGCCGCACACCCAGGAGATCCGGATGATGGTGGCACCGGCGGCACCGTTGGCCGCCACCTCCAACTCCCCCGCCAGCTTGGAACGCCCATACACCGAACGCGGATCCGGCGAGTCCCATTCGTCGTACGGCTCGGATTTGTCCCCCGAGAAGACGTAGTCGGTGCTCAGGTGCACGAGGTGGCTGCCGGCACGACGGCAGGCCTCGGCCACATGACGCGCCCCCATGGCGTTGGCCGCGTAGGCCCGGGCCGAATCGGCTTCGCATGCGTCGACCGCCGTCCACGCCGCCGTGTGCACCACCACGTCGGGCCGGTTGGAGAGCAACACCCCCAGCACCGCGTCCCGATCGGTGATGTCGAGGACACTGCGGTCACAGGCCAGCACCTCGTCGCCCTGCGCCGAGCTGTGCTCCACCAACTCCGCGCCGACCTGCCCACCGGCACCGGTCACGAGGATGCGCATGACGTTCGCTCAGGCGCCGCGGTCGAACGCGGCCCGGGCCTTGAGCGGTTCCCACCAGGCACGGTTGTCGCGGTACCAGGCCACCGTTCGCTCCAGGGCCTCGTCGAGGCCGACGGCGGTCGACCAACCGAGGGCCTTCACCTTGTCGGTGGTGATCGAGTAGCGCCGGTCGTGGCCGGGGCGATCGGCCACCGGTTCGATGAAGCTCTCGTCGCGGCCACACAGCGCCAGCAGTTTGTGGGTCAACTCGTAGTTGGTGATCTCGTTGTGGGCGCCGATGTTGTAGATCTGGCCCACTTCGCCCTTGCGCAGCACCAGGTCGACGCCCCGGCAGTTGTCCTCGACGAACAGCCAGTCGCGGATGTTGCCGCCGTCGCCGTAGAGGGGCACCTTCTGGCCGTCGAGCAGGTTGGTGACGAAGAGGGGCACCACCTTCTCGGGGAACTGGAACGGCCCGAACTGGTTGGAGGAACGGGTGAGCACCACCGGCAGCCCGTAGGTGCTGTGGTAGCTCAGGGCGATGAGGTCGCTGCCTGCCTTGGCCGCCGAATAGGGACTGCGAGGGCCGAGCGGATCGGTCTCGGTGAAGGACCCCTGCTCGATCGAGCCGTAGACCTCGTCGGTGGAGATGTGCAGCATGCGGTCGACCCCCACCTTCCGGGCGGTGTCGCACACCACGTTGGTGCCGTCGCAGTTGGTGCGCACGAAGGCGTCGGGGTTGGTGATACTCCGGTCGACGTGGCTCTCCGCCGCGAAGTGCACGACGGTGTCGTGGCCGCCCATCGCCGCCAGCACCGCGTCGCGGTCGCAGATGTCGCCGTGCACGAACCGGAACCGACCGCTGTCGGAGAGATCGGCCAGGTTCTCCATGTTCCCGGCGTAGGTCAGCGCATCGAAGACGGTGACCTCGTCGTCGGTCTCGGCCAGCACCATCCGCACGTAGTTGGAGCCGATGAACCCGGCCGCGCCGGTGACGAACAACTTCACGATGTCTCCGCTCCTCAGGTCCGCAACGAGTAGTGCGGCTGGAACATGGCCGGCAGCATCTTGCGGCCGGGATTGTCCTGATCCCGTTGCGAGAGCACCGGGTCGGTCACACCCCAGTCGGCGTCGACGGCGGGATCGTTCCAGGCCACGCCCAGCTCGTCGGTCGGGTTGTAATACCCGTCGACCAGATAGGTGATGGTCATGTCGGTCAGCGCTGCGAACCCGTGCGCGACCCCCGGGGGGATGTACACGCCGCGGTGGTCGTGGTCGACGCCGGCCGTGCCGGGCTCACTGCCCAGGTCGATGACCTGCGTCGCCCCGTCGGTGGGCGAACCGAGTCGCAGGTCGTGCAGTACCACCCGGCAGCGGCCGAAGGGCACGTACCAGTAGTCGGCCTGGTGCAGGTGGTAGTGCAGGCCCACCACCGCCCCCTGCTTGCGGTCGCCCCGGTTGCCCTGGATCATCTCGCGGCCGTCGGGGAACCACTGGCGCCGGTAGGTCTCGATGAAGATGCCGCGCTCGTCGCCGTGGATGGCGGGCTGCACCACGAAGACGCCGGCAATGGTTTCTGAGGGGGTGATCGTTGCCATGACAGTTGGTGTTCCTAGTCGACTTCGATGCTGCAGTGGTCCCCGACCATGAGTCGGGTGGCTCGGGGGAGCCGCTCGTTGCGCAGCACTTCCACGTAACGGCCGATGAGCGAGTCTGCCAAGCGGGGCACGCCCACCACCCGGCTGTGGTCGAGAACCACGGAGTGTTCGACCTCGGAGTCGGTGATCTCGCAGTCCTCGGCGATGGCGGTGAAGGGACCGATGTAGCTGTTCACGACCCGGGTGCCGCGTCCGATGATGGCCGGGCCGAGTACCCGGGAGTTGACCAACTCGGCGCCTTCTTCGATGACGACTCGCCCGTCGACCTGCGACGCGCTGTCGACCTTGCCGTCGACGCGTCGCACCAGCGTCTCGAGCACCCGGCTGTTCGACTCCAGCAACGGGTCCTTCTTACCGGTGTCCAGCCACCACCCCTCGAGCACCTCGTGGCGAACGCGGTGACCGTGGTCGATGAGCCACTGGATGGCGTCGGTGATCTCCAACTCGCCCCGGGGCGACGCCTCGATGCTGCGGACCGCCTCGTGGATGGCGGGGGTGAACAGGTACACCCCAACGAGGGCCAGATCCGAGGGCGGATTCTCGGGCTTCTCCACCAGTTGCCGCACGTGGCCGTCCGCGTCGACGGCGGCCACGCCGAAGCGATGGGGGTCCGGCACGTGGCACAGCAGGATCTGGGCCGACGGCGACACGTTGTCGTTCTGCAGCGTGGGTTCCAGCGCCAGGCGCTGCTCCGCCTGGAAGCGGTCGATGAACTCGACCAGTCCCTGCTGCAGCATGTTGTCGCCCAGGTACATCACGAAGTCGTCGTCACCGAGGAACTCCTGGGCGATCACCACGCAGTGGGCCAGGCCCAGGGGTGCGTCCTGGGGCAGGTAGGTGACCCGAGCCCCGAACCGTGACCCGTCCCCGACGGCGGCCATGATCTCCGGCGCGGTGTCGCCGACGATGATGCCGATCTCGTCGATTCCCGCCTCGACCATGTCCTCGATCCCGTAGAACAGGATCGGCTTGTTGGCCACCGGCACCAGTTGCTTGGCACTGGTGTGGGTGATGGGGCGAAGCCGGGTACCTGCGCCGCCGGAGAGGATCAGACCCTTCACGTGGCGGGAGTCTGGCAGATCCCCCTCGGGCACACCCAATGAGGAAGGTTCGTAAAGCGGGACCTCCGATGCGCCGAGAACTCATTTCTAGCCAGAACGGCCATCTTGCGACAACGGCTGGCGAACCGAACAACGACGGACCGAACGAGTGGGGAAAGGATTCCCGGGAACGTGTTTGTGCGAAGCGGTGGGACCACGCCGAAGGTGGTCACGAGCACGTTGGCCGCGGTGATCGCTCTGGTCGCCCTGGCCGCGCCGCTGGCCGGCTCCGCGTCCGCCGCTGCGCCCGCTGCGCCCTCCGTCCCGTCCGCCGGGCTGCCCGCCGTGCCCGACACCGCCTACCCGATCCCCTCCGGCGCCCTCTACGTCGACGCCGCCAGTGGCAACGACGCCGCCCCCGGCAGCCTCGGCGCACCCAAGCGCACCATCGCCGCCGCCGTGAATCGGGCGCAGAGCGGCGACACCATCGTGCTGCGGGCCGGCACCTACCGCGAATCGCTCCCGTCGGTGTTCAAGCGGGTCACGCTCCAGGCCTACCCCCACGAACAGGTCTGGGTGAAGGGCAGCGCCGTCCTCAGCACGTTCAGCGCCAGCGGCGGCCACTGGAGCACCGCCTGGAGCTACACCCCGTGCACCAACTGCTTCCCCTCCTCCGAGGTGACGCCCGCCGCTCCCGCCGCCGGTCTCCCCGACCAGGTCTTCTTCGATGAAATCCCCCAGACGCAGGTCCTCTCCCCCGCCCAGGTGGGCCCGGGCCAGTTCGCC
>JANMIX010000445.1:0-2698 GCA_031376015.1 Acidimicrobiia bacterium
GGGCGGCGGCAGCCACGGCGGGCACGGGTGCGGCGGCGGCAGCCGGGGCGGCTTCGACAGCCTCCCCGGCAGGGGCATCGCCCTCGGCGGGGGCGTCGTCGCCGCCACCGATCGCGGAGCGGCGCTCCTTGGAGCGCTTGAGGAGATGCTCGGGGATCTCGGTCACGTGCGCACCCTACGGGCAGCGGGGTGACCGATCCGCCACCGCTCGGCGGTGCTCGACTTCGTGTGCTGGACCTCGCGTCGCTCAGTCACTGCGGTTGGGTTCCTCCAACGGGCCGGGCGTGAACGGGCCGAACCTAGGCGCGTTCCGCGGCGCCTTCCAAGCCACGTGCCACGGGGGTCCTCGTCGTCCTGGGGAATGTGCTGCCGTGCGAGCCGTCGTGCTAGACCGGACCAGTCCGGCCGGGGCTTGCACCCGCGCTTCCGGGTACAATGTGAGCGAATTCACGAGGGAGCCGCCGCGAGTGCTCGCGTTTGCCACAGCTGTGATCGCCGCCCTGCTGGGCGACATTGCCATCGTGCTCTACAGCAAGCGGCGCGCGCCTGGTCGCTACCTCACCTGGGGTGAGGCGATGCTGGCCGCCACCTTGGCCTTCCTGCTGTTCAACCTCTGGTACGGCGTGGTCCCCCACCAGTGGCTCACCCTCGCCAACACCGAGTGGGGCTGGCGCTCGGATCGCATCTTCTTCGGACCGCTCAACCTGTTCGAGCCCCACCGGTTCCTCCCCTTCACGATCAGCTACCAGGCGCTGCGCGACATCGTCGTCACCCTGATCTACGGCGTGGCGCTCGGGCTCCACGTCTTCCACTGGGCGCAATGGCAGAACCGTGCCAAGCCGAAGCCGGAGATCGTGCCGACCACTGCCTACGGCCGTCCGCTGGCACGGTAGAGCTAGTCCCATCCCATGGCCCGCACCGACGCGAACCCACCGATGCCGGAGTTCCGGCAGGACTACGTCCTGCAGGAGGTCGACGCGGCATGGCTGGGCAAGGCCGTCAAGCCCAAGCAGTTCATCCACATCGACCAGTCCGAGTGCATCATGTGCGAGGGCTGCGTCGACATCTGCCCGTGGAAGTGCATCCACATGGTTGCCACCGACGCGGTGGACGAGGCCCTCGGCGTCGACCAGCCAGGCCTCGACCCGAGCGACCACGTGGTGTTCGTGATCGACGACGACGTGTGCACCCGGTGTGCACTCTGCGTCGATCGCTGCCCCACCGGCGTCATCATCATGGGCAAGGTCGGCGACCCCGACCCGAATGGCGATCACCATCAGCGCACCAACACCCACGGCTACGGCTACGGCATGAGGCTCGGGTAGGAGAGGCACCGTGGCAGACACGATGGACGGCAAGAGCACCGGCGAGCGGATCGCCGAGTCGCTGAAGAAGCTCCCTGAGAACGTGCAGGGGAGCCAGGCGTGGAACTCGATCTTCCGCCCTGGCTCGATCTTCCGGAACGGCTACACCGACTCACCGCGGAACCGCTCCTACGTGATCATGAACTCGGTGCTGTACCACCTGCACCCGGTGAAGGTGAAGCGCCACGCGGTGAAGGTGAGCTACACGCTCTGCCTCGGCGGCCTGTCGTTCTTCCTCTTCATCCTGCTCACGGTCACCGGCATCTTCCTGATGTTCTTCTACCGGCCGACCGCCGCCCAGGCCTGGGACGACATCTACACCCTGCAGACCTCGGTCACCTTCGGGCTGCTCGTGCGGAACATGCACCGATGGGGCGCGCACCTCATGGTGCTCTCGGTCTTCCTGCACATGGCGCGCGTCTTCTACCACGGCGCCTACAAGCCGCCACGCGAGTTCAACTGGGTGATCGGCGTGGTGCTGCTGCTCCTCACCCTGCTGCTGTCGTTCACCGGCTACCTGCTGCCCTGGGACCAGCTGGCTCTGTGGGCGGTCACGGTGGGCACGAACATGATGGGGTACACCCCGGTGTTCGGCACCCAAGTGCGCTTCGTGCTGCTCGGTGGCACCGAGATCGGCACCGACACCCTCCTACGCTGGTATGTGCTGCACGTCCTGATGCTCCCGTTCGTGATCGTCATCTTCATGGCGGTTCACTTCTGGCGGGTGCGCAAGGACGGCGGCATCTCCGGGCCGCTGTGATCGAAGGGATGCTGCGATGACTGAGATCACGGAGCACCTGCGCGCGAGAAGTTGGAGTGAGAGGCAAATTGCGCCGCTCTTGAACAGGCCCACGCAGACGGCGACGCGGCAGTTTTACGATTCGCAGGCCGCGCAGTTTCTCCAGCCGCAACGCTATCGCGCGAGCCATCTATTTCTCGCGGCGCCGGAAGGCTCAGCACCGCAATTGATCGCCGCGAAACAGAGCGCCATTCAAGGACTGGCCGTTCGCCTATTGGCGGGCGAAACGTGGACGCGGCTCGTGGCGGAAGCGTCTGAAGATGAAGCCACCAAACTGCGTGGGGGCGACCTCGGCTACTTCGCCGCCACGCGGATGCCGCCGGAGTTTATGGCCGAGGTGGAGAAGCTCCAATCGGGGCAAGCATCGGCGCCATTCCGCACGCACCTTGGTTTTCACATTGTGCGACTGATCGAGACGAAACCGGCCGGCCCTTTGAGCTTCGCCGACGCGGAGCGGGAGATTGCCTTGGCCATGGAAAATCAGCAGCGCGCCGCGTCGGTGGAGCGTCTGCGCGAACGCCTCGGCGCGCATTTT